>NZ_JBEZZB010000042.1:0-66197 GCF_040638955.1 Actinoplanes sp. NPDC024001 | reverse complement strand
GACGGGCCGGGCCGTCCTCCGGGTCCGGCTGCGGGCCGGCGGTCATGTCGCCGAGCTCGATCACGGTCATCTCAGGTCGGTTTCCGGCTCGCCGCCGCGGCTGCCAGCGCGGCGGTCAGGCCACGCCCGTTCGTGCCCACCTCGGACCAGCCGGCGGCCAGCCCGATCGGGGTGCCGGGAACCAGCGCCTGCCAGTTCTCCCCGGTCGCGGCGGCGCCGATGCGGCGCGACACCTCGGCCGCCTGGTTCGGCCCGGCGCCGGGCAGGACCAGCACGAACTCGTCGCCGGCGAAGCGGGCCACGAAGTCGCCGCGGCGCAGCGCCCGGTGCAGCACGCCGGCGATGCGCTGCAGGACCAGGTCGCCGCAGTGCCGGCCGTGCCGCAGGTTGACCGTGGTGAAGCCGACCACGTCGCACACCCCGACCGCGGCCCGTTCGCCCCGGGCCAGCAGGGTGTCCACGTACCGTTCCAGCTGGCGGCGGTTCGGCAGGCCGGTCAGCGGGTCGACGAGGGTCTCGTCGCCGTAACGCCCCGGGTCGCGGTGGGACTCCTGGGCGTCCAGCCGGGCGGCGACCCCGTCCAGATATCCGTCGCGGAGCTGGTCGATGCGCTGGGCGGCGAGGCGGAACGCGTACCGGTCGGCGGCGTGTGCGGCGGAGTGATCGCCGGCGCTGGCGTGGCAGATGCTGCGCAACCGGGCCGGCTCCGGAGCGCCGAGCACCTCCGCAGAGACCGGCACGGACTCCAACATGGCCAGTGCCCGCTCCGGTTTGCCGGCGGCGATGGCGAGGCAGACCGAACCGAGATGCTGCAGGTCACGAGTGCGCACGCTGTCGCCGCCGCCGGTCAGCCACTGGGCCGCGTCGGCACCGGTCGGCTCGCCCAGCGCGGCGCGGCGGGCCAGCGCGTAACCGTAGACCGCCCGGCTGCCGGGGCGCAGCTGGTCGGTGACGAGGTAGCGGGACAGCTCGGCGTCGATGTCGCGCAGGACCCGTACGCAACCGTCGGTGTCGCCCTGGTGGTCGAGCGCGACCGCGTTGCGCAACCGGATGCCGGGCGCCGCGAAGATCTCGGCCGCGAGGCCGGCGCTCGCGCCGACCTCGCGGGCCTGCTCGATGGCGGTCAGCGCCTGGCCGTGAAACCCCAGGTACGAGTAGGCCATGGCGAGATCGTGCCAGCCCCAGGCGGTCTCCACGTCCCGCTCCGGCACCGCGGCCAGGGCGCGGGAGGCCTGCACCAAGTGGGTCACCCCGCGGTCCAGATTGCTCTGCAGGTGTGCGCCGAGCGCCGCGAACGCGTGCATCTGCCCGCGCAGATAGGGGTCGGGAACCTCGCGCACCGCCTCGGTGGCGGCGGCCATCGCGGTGGCCAGCTCGCCCACCCGGCCCAGGTTGATCAAAGCGCCGAAGCGCTGCACCAGCGCGTATGCCCGGGTGGTGGGGTCGGTGGCGGCGGCCAGCACCGCGTCGAGGATCGGTAGTGCCTGCGCGGACCGTCCGTTCTGTTGCAGTTCCCCGGCCCGGCGTAGGTCCTCGACGTGTTCCGCGAGCTGGTCCAACCAACCCACCAGGCGCCTCCCACGGCCTCCGTGGCGCACACGGGTGACCCGGCCGATCCCCACGGTGCGCGACGTCCCATGATTATGCCGTGATGCCGCGACACGAACACCCCCGCGAGAGCGCCGATCGAACCCGGCTCGCATCCGAGCTGGCCACGGCCACCGCGGCGCTGGGGACCGCCGGGGTGGCATCACCGCGGGTCGATGCCGAGTTGCTGGCCGCACACGCGCTCGGTGTGCCGCGTGGCCGGCTGCTGCTCATCGACACCATGCGGGCCGAGGAGTCGGCACGGTTCCGGGCGCTGGTCGCCGAGCGGGCCCGGCGGATCCCGTTGCAGCACCTGCTCGGCACCGCCGCGTTCCGGCACCTGGACCTCGCGGTCGGCGACGGCGTCTTCGTCCCGCGCCCGGAGACCGAGCTGCTCGCCGGCTGGGGGATCGAGCGCACCCCGGCGGGCGCCGTGGTGGTGGACCTGTGCAGCGGCAGCGGCGCCATCGCGCTCGCGGTGGCCGACGAGACCAGGGCCGCCCGGGTGATCGCGGTCGAGCGCTCGCCGGCGGCGCTGGACTGGCTGCGGCGCAATGCCGCGGGCTTCGGCTCGGTCGAGGTGGTCGAGGGCGACGTGACCGATCCTGATCTACTGTCCGATCTGCACGGTCAGGTGGATGTCCTGCTCTGCAACCCGCCGTATGTTCCCGACGACACCCCGGTCCCGCCCGAGGTGTCCGATCACGACCCGTCTGAGGCGGTCTTCGGCGGTGGTGACGGGCTGTCCGTGATCCGCCCGGTGATCGCGCTCGCCGCGAAGCTGCTGCGTCCCGGCGGCTGGTTCGGCGTCGAACACGACGACGTGCACGGTGCGGCCGTGCCCCGGCTGATCACCGCCGACGGCCGGTTCACCGAGGTGGAGGCGCACGACGACCTCACCGGCCGCCCCAGATATGCGACCGCTCGGCTCCGCTGACGACATGGCACACTGCATCTCGTGATGCTCTACGACTGCGCGACCGTCGCCGACCGGGACCGGGGAATCGCCGCGGCGGTCGAGGCGGCCAAGAGCGGCGAGCTCGTGGTGATGCCCACCGACACGGTGTACGGCGTCGGCGCGGACGCCTTCACCCCGCACGCGATCACCCAGCTGCACCACGCCCGCGGCTCCGACCGCCGGGTGCCGCCGCCGGTGCTGGTCGGTTCCCGGCACACCCTGGACGGCCTGGTCTACTCGCTGCCGCGGGCGGCCCGCGAGCTGGCCGACGCCTTCTGGCCCGGTGCGCTCACCATCATCGTGGAGCACTCGCCCAGCCTGCAGTGGGACCTCGGGGACACCGGCGGCACGGTGGCGGTGCGGATGCCACTGCACCCGGTCGCGCTCGAGGTGCTGCGCGAGGTCGGCCCGATGGCCGTCACCACCGCCAACAAGCTCGGCTCGCCCGCCCCGCTGACCGCCGAGGAAGCCCGCGACCAGCTGGAGTACGCGGTCCGCGTCTACCTCGAGGCCGGCCCGGCCACCGACCCGGCGCCGAGCACGATCGTGGACGTGACCGGCGACGTGCCGCGGGTGCTGCGGGCCGGCGCTGTCCCGCTGGAGAAACTGCGTGACGTGGTTCCGGACATCGTCGACGGGCAGGGCTGACGTGGCGCCGTTCACCGTTCTGCACGTCTGCATGGGCAACATCTGCCGGTCCCCGATGGCCGAGCGCCTGCTCGCCCGGGCGGTCCGGGACCGGGCCGGCGACACCCCGGAGGAGCTGATCCGGAGCCTGAGCGCGGGCACCGGCGGCTGGCACGAGGGCGAGGAGATGAACCCGCCGGCCGCCCGGCTGGTGCGCGCCCGCGGCGGCAGCGACGACGGCTTCCTGGCCCGCAAGCTGCGCGGTGACTTCATCGACGAGGCCGACCTGATCCTCACCGCCACCGCCGACCAGTTCGACTACGTGGTGGCGCTGCGCCCGGACGCCGCGCAGCGCACCTTCGTGCTCGGCGAGTTCGGCCGCCTGCTCGGCGCGGTCGACGCCGCCGCCCTGCCGCCGGCCGAGCCGGAGCCGGCGGCGGTGCACGCCCGCGGCGTCGCCATCGTGGAAGCGGTGGCCCGGCTGCGCGGCGACGATCCGGCCCAGGCCGGCGACGACCTGGACGACCCGTGGGGCCGTGGCGACCAGACCTTCCACCGGGTCGGCGACGAGATCGAGGACACCACGGTTCCGTTCGCCGCCCTGCTGCTGCCGTGACCGGCGCCCGGTTCATGAATGAGCGCTGCGTCCGTCCGGACGCCGAGGGGCTGCGCCGGGCGGCGGAGCTGCTGCGGGCCGGCTCGGTGGTGGCCTTCCCCACCGAGACCGTCTACGGCCTGGGCGCTGACGCGTTCTCCCGGGACGCGATCGGTGAGATCTACCGGCTGAAGAACCGCCCGTCCTGGAACCCGCTGATCGTGCACGTCGCCGACGTCGCCGCGGCCCGGGCGCTCGCCGAGACCTGGCCGGCGCGGGCCGACGAGCTGGCCGCCCGGTTCTGGCCGGGTCCGCTCACCCTGGTGGTCCGCCGGGCCCGGCACCTGCCCGGCATCGGCGCGGCCAACGACACCGTCGCGGTGCGGGTGCCGGCGCACGAGGTGGCGTTGCGCCTGCTGCAGGTGTCCGGGCTGCCGCTCGCCGCGCCCAGCGCGAACCGGTCGGAGAGCATCTCGCCGACCACCGCCGAGCACGTGGTGCGCAGCCTGCCGGACGTGCCGCTGGTGCTGGACGGCGGCGCCTGCTCGTGGGGCATCGAGTCCACCGTGCTGGACCTGACCTCCGAGGTGCCGAGGCTGCTGCGCCCGGGTGCGCTGGGCCTGCGGGTGCTGCGCGACGTGGCCGGTGAGATCGCCCTGCCGGACGCCGAGACCGCGGACGGCGCGGCCCGGCCGTCGCCGGGCATGAGCCGGCGGCACTACGCGCCGCGGGCCCGGGTCGTCCTCTGCAAGGACGTCGACGACGTCGATCGGTCCGGCCTGGCCGGACCGATCGGGATCCTCACGTACGAGGGCGCCGAGGGCACCGAGGTCCTCTCCGCCGACCCGCGCGAGTACGCCGCCGATCTGTACGCCGCCCTGCACCGCCTCGACGACGCCGGGTTCGCGACCATCCTGGTCCAGGAGCCGCCGCAGACCGAGGACTGGCTGGCCGTCCGCGACCGCCTCTCCCGCGCCGCCGCCTGATCCTCTCTACCGGAGCGCATCCTGCGTGGTGGGTGCGATCTGCTCGGCGGTGCGGGTGATGTTGCGGGCCATGCCGGAGAAGACCACGCCGTGGAAGGGCAGCACCGACGCCCAGTAGAGGTGCCCGGCCAGCCCGCGCGGCAGGAACACCGCCCGCTGCCGGTACACGCTGCCGCCCTCGCCGTCCGGTTCGGCGCGCATCTCCAGCCAGGCCCGCCCGGGCACCTTCATCTCCGCCCGCAACCGCAGCAGCGACCCGGGGACCAGCTCCTCGACCCGCCACCAGTCCAGGGCCTCGCCGACCCGCAGCCGGTGCTGGTCACGCCGGCCGCGGCGCAGGCCGACGCCGCCTGCCAGCCGGTCCAGCCAGCCGCGGACCGACCAGGCGAGCGGGAACGAGTACCAGCCGTTCTCGCCGCCGATGCCCTCGATCACCCGCCACAGCCGGTCGGCCGGCGCCTGGACGGGACGCGAGCGCTCGTCGACGTAGAGGCTGCCGCCGGACCAGTCCGGGTCGCTGGGCAGCGGTTCCGCCGAGGCGTCCTGGCCGGAGGCGGTGGACCAGCGGGTCTCCACGTCCGCGTCGCGGATCTTGCTCAGCGCGAGCCCGACTGATTCGTCGAAGCCCAGCGGCGCCGGGCCGGGCACGAGAGCGGCCAGGTCGTTGTCGTGCGCGACGGCCTCGTGCACCAGGCTGGCCACCAGCGGCCGGGCGATGGCGTTCGGCACCGGGGTGATCAGGCCGACCCAGTGCGCGGAGAGCCACGGGCTGAGCACCCGGGTCGGCATGATCACGCGGCGGCGCAGACCCGCCACCCGGGCGTAGCGGCGCATCATCTCGGCGTAGGTGAGCACGTCGGCGCCGCCGATGTCGAAGCCGCGGTTCACCGAGGGCGGCAGCTCCGCGGCGCCGATCAGGTAGCGGAGCACGTCGCGTACGGCGATCGGCTGGATCCGGTTGTGCACCCAGCGCGGGGTCACCATGACCGGGAGCCGCTCGGTCAGGTAGCGCAGCATCTCGAACGAGGCCGAACCGGATCCGATGATCACCGGCGCCCGGAGCACCACCGTGGGCACCCCGCTGTCCAGCAGGATCCGGGCCACCTCGGCCCGGGAGCGCAGGTGCGCCGACGGACGCTCGCCGGCCGGGGGCTCCGGTCCGCCGAGGTAGACGATTCGCCGTACGCCGGCCGCCCGTGCCGCCGCGGCCAGGTTGGCCGCCGCCTGCCGGTCCCGCTGCTCGAAGTCGGCCTGCCCGAGCGAATGCACCAGGAAGTAGACGACCTCGACGCCCTCCAGCGCCGGGACCAGGGACGCCGGGTCGAGCAGGTCGGCCTCGACCACCTCGACGCGATCGGCCCACGGGACGTCGCGGAGCCGGCCGGCACTGCGGGACAGGCACCGGACCGAGTGGCCGGCGTCGAGCAGCCGCGGGGCCAGCCGGCCCCCGATGTAACCGGTCGCGCCGGTGACTAGGCATCGCATAACTCCAGACTGTGCCCGCAGGCGGGGGGTCCCACGCCATATGCTTTTTCCTGGCAGGTCCTCGAGGTCGGGAGGCCAGAGGTGGGCACCTTCTGGGGGCCGGACTTCGCCGCGCTGGAGCGCGACGATCCGGAGATCGCGGCTGTGCTGCTCGACGAGGTGGCCCGGCAGCGGGAGACCTTGCAGCTGATCGCGAGCGAGAGCTTCACGTCGCCCGCGGTGCTGACCGCGCTCGGGTCGACGCTGGCGAACAAGTACGCCGAGGGCTATCCCGGGCACCGCTACTACGGTGGCTGCGGCCAGGTGGACCGGGCCGAGGAGCTGGCGATCGAGCGCGCCAAGGAGCTGTTCGGCGCCGATCACGCCAACGTGCAGCCGCACTCCGGGGCGTCGGCGAACCTGGCGGCGTACGCGGCGCTGGCCGAGCCGGGCGACGTGGTGCTGGCGATGGGCCTGCCGCACGGCGGTCACCTCACCCACGGCAGCCGGGCCAACTTCTCCGGCAAGTGGTTCCACCCGATCGCCTACCGGGTGGACCCGGCCACCGAGGAGATCGACTACGACGAGGTGCGTGACCTCGCGCTGGCCCACCGCCCCAAGCTGATCATCTGCGGCGCGACCTCGTACCCGCGGCTGATCGACTTCGCCCGGTTCCGCGAGATCGCCGACGAGGTGGGTGCGTACCTGCTGGTCGACGCGGCACACTTCATCGGCCTGGTGGCCGGCCGGGCGGTGCCCTCGCCGGTGCCGTTCGCCGACGTGGTCACCTGCACCACCCACAAGGCGCTGCGCGGGCCGCGGGGCGGCATGATCCTCTGCCGTGCGGAGCTGGCCCAGCGTGTCGACAAGGCGGTCTTCCCGTTCGCGCAGGGCGGACCGATGATGCACGCTGTGGCGGCCAAGGCGGTCGCCCTGCGCGAAGCGGGCATGCCGTCCTTCCGGGGGTACGCTCAGCAGACCGTCCGCAATGCCCGGGCGCTGGCCGCCGGGCTGGCCGCCGAGGGCATGCGCCCGGTGACCGGTGGCACCGACACCCATCTCGCCGTGCTCGACCTGACCGAGCTGGGCGTCTGCGGCCGGGACGCGGAGGCACGTTGCGCTCGTGCGCGGATCGCGCTCAACAAGAACGCGATTCCGTACGACACGGAGAAACCGTCCGTGGCCTCCGGTGTCCGGGTCGGCACGCCGAGTGTCACCTCCCAGGGCATGCGGGAGGGTGAGATGCGGCAGATCGCCGGCCTGATCGGGCTGGCGGTGCGCAGCGACCCGGAGACGGCCGGTGGGTCCCAGCGGCTCGCCGAGGTGACGGGGGAGGTGTCGGAGCTGGTCCGGCGTTTCCCGTTTTATGCGGAGCAGGAGGTCATGGCGTGATCGACTGCACCGCAGCGAAGCAAGGGCCAGAAGAGCACGCCGAAGGAGACATAGAGTGAGCCTTGGGGACGGTGGCCGGGATCCGGTGGGCGGCGCGTACGCCGTATCGGAAGATCTCGATGAGGATGATCGGCCTCTGCCCGACCTGCCCGCCCTGCCCGCCGACCCGCGCTGGCGGGTGGAACACCTGCCGTTGATCTCCGCGGTCTGCGTGCTGTTGCTGACCTGCGCGGCCTCCATCGGGTTCTTCACCGGCGGCGCGGACGCCGCGCTCGGCGCGGCCACCGGGGTTCTCATCGTCACGGTCAGCTATTCGATGTCCACGCTGGTCATCGCCTGGGCGGACACGGTACGCCCGGCGCTGCTCATGCCCCTTGGTCTGCTGACCTATGTCCTGAAATACACGCTGTTGGGCGTTGTTCTGGCATATGGTGTCTCTACCGAGTGGCCCGGAAAGACCGCTTTGGGCCTCGGCATCGTCGCGGGCGTGATGGTGTGGACCGGCGCGCAGGCCTGGTGGCTCTACGGGCGAACTGTCAGAAAGTGATCTACGGCACCGTGTTCACCCTGGTCGCGGCGGACCAAGTGGATCAAGTAGCCACGATCCGGTGACCTCTTCGCTCGCGCCGTGTTCCGTTTTGGCGTGACAGGAGTACCGTGTCCAGACAGTTGCGTGACCCCTGACGCCTGGACAACTGCGGTTGTGCGGGGGGTCCCGCTTAGCTTCGTCTTTCCTGCTGATATCGTTCGGGCCGTCATGACCGGCCAGAAACCTCCCCACGAACCTCGCGGTGACAACGGTCCGAACCCGCCTCCCGACACGGGAGTGGGCATGACCGCGATCTCCTATCTCATCGCGGGCATGTTGGTGTGGGGTGGAATCGGATGGCTGGTCGACCACTTTGTCGGAACCAAGGGCATCTTCGCCGGCATCGGCGCCGTCCTCGGAATGGCCGGCGGTGTGTACCTCATCGTGCGCCGGCTCGGCGCCTGACAGGAAAGGGCCATGGTGATCGGTCAGTCGACGGTCCTCGCGGCGGCATTCCCGCCCAGCGTCGAGGATTTTTACCTGCCCAGCATCCTGCCGTGGGGTGAGCACAACAACTACTGGTTCACCAAGATCACGCTGCTGGTCTGGGTGTCGGTTGCGGTGATCATCCTGTTCTTCCTGCTCTCCTACCGGAAGCCGCAGCTGGTCCCGACCAAGAAGCAGTGGGTCGCCGAGAGCGTCTACGGCTTCGTCCGCAACAACATCGCGGTCGACATGATCGGTCCGGCCGGCGTGCGGTTCGCGCCGTACCTGACGACGCTGTTCTGCTTCATCCTGCTGAACAACTTCTTCGGCATCGTGCCGTTCATCCAGCTCTCGCCGATGTCGCACATCGCGTTCCCGGCGGTGCTCGCGGTGATCAGCTATGTGATGTTCATCTATGTCGGCATGCGGCACCACGGCCCGGTCAAGTACTTCAAGCACGCGCTGATCCCGCCGGCCCCGTGGTTCATCCTGCCGCTGCTGATCCCGATCGAGTTCTTCTCGAACTTCCTGGTCCGCCCCTTCTCGCTGGCGGTCCGTCTGTTCGCCAACATGTTCGCGGGCCACATGCTGCTGCTGGTGTTCACGCTCGGCGGCGTCGCGATGATCAACGCGAACGGTCTCCTCGCGCCGGTCTCGCTGCTGTCCTGGGCGCTGACCATCGCGCTGACCCTGCTCGAGTTCCTGGTCATCTGCCTGCAGGCCTACGTCTTCACGGTGCTGACCGCGAGCTACGTCCAGGGCTCACTCGCCGACGAGCACTGAGTTTCGTTCCACCAGTAACACCCCGTTTGTCGTCCCGCGTGACAGTCACGCGAGATACCAGGAGGATTTCGTAATGGAGCTTCTTGCCGCCGTTGAGGGCAGCACCGCCGCCATCGGCTACGGTCTCGCGGCCATCGGCCCCGGCATCGGCGTGGGCCTGGTCTTCTCGGCCTACATCCAGTCGACGGCGCGTCAGCCGGAGTCGTCCCGCCTGACCCTGCCGTACGTCTGGATCGGCTTCGCCGTCATCGAGGCGCTCGCGCTGCTGGGTATCGCGTTCGGCTTCATCTGGCAAGGCAACCTCTGATCTTCGGCCTCGACTAGGAGGACCCCATGATCAACCTCTATCTGGCGGCCGAAGAGGGCGCCACCGAGCACAACCCGATCATTCCGATCTGGCAGGAAATCGTCGTCGGCTCGGTTGCCTTCGCGGTGCTCTGCTTCGTGCTCATCAAGTTCGTCTTCCCGCAGATGGAGAAGACGTTCCGGGCGCGCGTCGACGCCATCGAGGGTGGCATCAAGCGTGCCGAGGCCGCGCAGGCCGAGGCGAACGGGCTGCTGGAGCAGTACAAGGCCCAGCTCGCCGAGGCGCGTACCGAGGCCGCTCGCATCCGCGACGAGGCCCGGGCCGACGCCGAGGGCATCCGGCAGGACGTGCTGGCCAAGGCTCGCGAGGAGTCGGACCGCATCATCGCGGCCGGCAACGAGCAGCTCGCCGCGCAGCGTGAGTCCATCGTCCGGGAGCTGCGCTCCGAGGTCGGCACGCTCGCGGTCGACCTGGCCAGCAAGATCGTTGGCGAGGCGCTGGCGGACGAGGCCCGTACCCGGGGCACCGTCGAGCGGTTCATCAACGACCTCGACTCGGCCGGGCGGCGCTGATGGCTTCGAGCGTGAGCCGCGAGGCTTACGGCGAGGCCGTCGACCGGCTCGCCGCGGAGACGACGTCGGCCACGGCCGCGCAGCTGGCCACGGTCGCCGACGAGATCCTGTCGGTGGCCGGCCTGCTGCGGGCCCAGCCCCGGCTGCGCCGGGCGCTGACCGACCCGTCGCGGCCCGGCTCGGACCGTGCCGATCTGCTCAAGTCGCTGCTCTCCGGCAAGGTCACCGCGGCCACCATCAACACGGTTACCACGCTGGTGGCCGGGCGGTTCTCCCGTCCGGTGGAGCTGCTGGACGCCACCGAGCGTCTGGGCGTCGAGGCCCTGCTGGCCTCGGCCGAGCGGGACGGCAAGCTGGCCGACGTCGAGGACGAACTGTTCCGGTTCGCCCAGATCGTCGGCGGCAACTCCCGACTCGCGGTGACGCTCAGTGACATCGGTGCTCCGGTCGAGCAGCGGGTTAAGCTGGTGCAGGACTTGCTCAAGGGCAAGGTGCACGTGGCCACCGGCCGGCTGGTCGAGGTCGCGCTGACCGGCTTCGGTGGCCGTGGCTTCGAGGCCTCGCTGACCCGGCTGGTCGAGGCGACCGCCGCCAAGCGCGACCGCGAGGTGGCGTATGTGACGGTGGCCAAGCCGCTCACCGACGCTGACGAGCAGGCCCTGGCCGTGAAGCTGTCCGCCCTCTACGGCCGCGAGGTCTCGCTGAAGGTGGACGTCAACCCGGCGGTTCTCGGCGGTGTCAGCGTCCGGGTCGGCTCCGACCTTTACGACGGCACGGTCCTGCGCAAGCTGAACCAGGCCAAGCAGGCGTTCGCTAAATAGTTCTTTCCCCTCGATTCCCATCGAGAAGCCCCCTCGGCGGCGGTGACGCTCCGAGCTAGACAGAGAAGGCAGAGGATGGCCGAGCTGACCATCTCCTCGGACGAGATCCGGGGGGCGCTAGAGCGCTACGTCTCGTCCGCCACGTCGACCGATCTCACCCGCGAAGAGGTCGGCATCGTCTCCGACGCGGGTGACGGCATCGCGCACGTCGAGGGCCTGCCCTCGACGATGGCGAACGAACTGCTCGAGTTCTCGGACGGCACGCTGGGTGTCGCCCTCAACCTCGACGTCCGCGAGATCGGCGCCGTGATCCTGGGCGACTACGCGAACATCGAGGAGGGCCAGCCGGTCAAGCGGACCGGCCGTGTCCTCTCGGTCCCGGTCGGCGACGCCTTCCTGGGCCGCGTGGTCGACGCGCTGGGCAACCCGATCGACGACCGCGGCGAGATCGCCAACGAAGGCTTCCGTGAGCTGGAGCTCCAGGCGCCGAACGTGATGGCGCGCCAGCCCGTGAAGCAGCCGCTGCAGACCGGCATCAAGGCGATCGACGCCATGACGCCGATCGGCCGTGGCCAGCGCCAGCTGATCATCGGCGACCGTAAGACCGGTAAGACCACGGTCGCGATCGACACGATCATCAACCAGAAGGCGAACTGGGAGTCCGGCGACCCGGAGAAGCAGGTTCGCTGCATCTACGTGGCGATCGGCCAGAAGGCCTCCACCATCGCCAGCATCCGGGGCACCCTGGAGGCGCAGGGCGCGCTGCAGTACACGACCATCGTGGCTGCTCCGGCGTCCGACCCGGCCGGCTTCAAGTACATCGCGCCGTACACCGGCTCGTCCATCGGACAGCACTGGATGTACAACGGCAAGCACGTCCTGATCGTCTTCGACGACTTGACCAAGCAGGCCGAGGCGTACCGCGCCGTGTCGCTGCTGCTGCGCCGCCCGCCGGGCCGCGAGGCGTACCCGGGTGACGTCTTCTACCTGCACTCCCGGCTGCTGGAGCGCTGCGCCAAGCTCTCCAACGAGATGGGCGGCGGCTCGATGACCGGTCTGCCGATCATCGAGACCAAGGCCAACGACATCTCGGCCTACATCCCGACCAACGTCATCTCGATCACCGACGGCCAGATCTTCCTGGAGTCCGACCTGTTCGCCTCGGGTGTCCGCCCGGCGATCAACGTCGGTACGTCGGTGTCCCGCGTCGGTGGTTCGGCGCAGGTCAAGGCGATGCGCTCGGTCTCCGGCCGCCTGCGTCTCGACCTGGCCCAGTTCCGTGAGCTGGAGGCCTTCTCGGCCTTCGCCTCCGACCTGGACAAGGCGTCGCGCGCTCAGCTGGAGAAGGGCGTCCGGCTGGTCGAGCTGCTCAAGCAGCCGCAGTACTCGCCGTACGCGACCGTCGACCAGGTCATCACGATCTGGGCCGGCACCACCGGTCAGCTCGACGACATCCCGGTCGGCGACGTGCGCCGGTTCGAGCAGGAATTCCTCCAGTGGTTCAAGCAGCACCACAGCGAGGTCTACACCGCGATCGAGTCGACGAACCTGCTGAGCGACGACAACGTCGAGAGCCTCAAGGCCGGCGTCGTCGAGTTCAAGAAGGTCTTCCAGAGCGGCTCCACCGAGAGCGGTAGCTAGGCATGGCCGGTCAGGTACAGGCGCTGCGGCGGCGCATCCGCACCGTCCGGTCGACCAAGAAGATCGCCAAGGCGCAGGAGCTGGTCGCCACCAGCCGGATCGCCAAGGCGCAGGAGCGGGTGAACGCGTCCCGGCCGTACTCGGTGGCGATCACCAAGGTCCTGGGCGCGCTGGCGACCAACGCGTCGGTGGACAACCCGCTGCTGGTCGCGCGTGAGCGCGTCCAGCGGGCGGGCGTCCTGCTGATCACCAGTGACCGGGGCCTGGCCGGCGCCTACAACGCCAACGCCATCCGGACCGCCGAGCAGCTGATCGCTCAGCTGCGCTCGGAGGGCAAGGAGGTGGCGCTGTACGTCGTGGGCCGTAAGGGCGTCGGTTACTACAAGTTCCGTAACCGGGAGATCGCCGCCAGCTGGACCGGCTTCTCCGAGCGGCCGTCGTTCGCGGACGCCAAGCGCATCGGTGACGCGCTGATCGAGGCGTTCGCGGCGGGTTCCGAGACCGACGGCACGTTCGGTCCGGAGAACATCGCGGGCGTGGACGAGCTGCACATCGTGAGCACCGAGTTCAAGTCCCTGATGACGCAGACCGCCAACGCGAAGCCGCTCGCGCCGGTCCAGGTCGACGAGCAGGCCGAGGAGTCCGAGGGCCTGCGCCCGGCGTACGAGTTCGAGCCGGACGCCGACGAGCTGCTCGACGCGCTGCTGCCGAAGTACCTCAACACCCGCCTCTACGCGGCGTTGCTGGACTCGGCGGCCAGTGAGTCGGCGTCGCGCCGGCGGGCGATGAAGAGCGCGTCGGACAACGCCGACGACCTGCTCAAGCGGTACACGCGCGAGATGAACTCCGCGCGGCAGGCTGCGATCACCCAGGAAATCAGTGAGATCGTCGGCGGCGCCAACGCGCTGGCCGCGGCGGGAAGTGATGTGTGATGACTGCTGTAGCTGAGCCCACCAAGGCGGAGACCGCTGTCGGCCGCGTCGTCCGGGTCATCGGCCCGGTCGTCGACGTCGAGTTTCCCCGTGACGCCATGCCCGCCATCTTCAACGCGCTGCACGTGGAGGTCACCCTCTCCGGCGGTACGAAGAAGCTGACGATGGAGGTCGCCCAGCACCTGGGTGACAACCTCCTCCGGGCGATCTCGATGCAGCCGACCGACGGTCTGGTGCGTGGCGCCGACGTGACCGACACCGGCGCGCCGATCTCGGTGCCGGTCGGTGACGTCACCAAGGGCCACGTGTTCAACGCCCTCGGCGAGGTCCTGAACGTCGACCCGTCGACGCTGGACGTGCAGGAGCGCTGGTCGATCCACCGCAAGCCGCCGGCGTTCGCGGACCTCGAGCCGAAGACCGAGATGCTGGAGACCGGCATCAAGGTGCTCGACCTGCTCGCGCCGTACGTGCGTGGTGGCAAGATCGGCCTGTTCGGCGGTGCCGGCGTGGGCAAGACGGTGCTCATCCAGGAGATGATCATCCGGGTGGCCCGTAACTTCGGTGGTACCTCCGTGTTCGCCGGCGTGGGTGAGCGCACCCGTGAGGGCAACGACCTCATCCTGGAGATGGAGGAGGGTGGCGTTCTCGACAAGACCGCCCTCGTCTTCGGCCAGATGGACGAGCCGCCGGGCACCCGTCTGCGGGTCGCCCTGACCGCCCTCACCATGGCGGAGTACTTCCGGGACGTCCAGAACCAGGAGGTGCTGCTCTTCATCGACAACATCTTCCGGTTCACCCAGGCCGGTTCCGAGGTCTCCACCCTGCTCGGGCGTATGCCGTCGGCCGTGGGTTACCAGCCCACCCTGGCGGACGAGATGGGTGAGCTGCAGGAGCGGATCACGTCGGTCCGGGGCAAGGCGATCACCTCGCTGCAGGCGATCTACGTGCCCGCCGACGACTACACCGACCCGGCGCCGGCCACCACCTTCGCCCACCTGGACGCGACCACGAACCTCGAGCGGTCGATCTCCGACAAGGGCATCTACCCGGCCGTGGACCCGCTGGCCTCCAGCTCGCGGATCCTCGCGCCCGAGTTCGTCGGCGCCGAGCACTACGCGGTCGCCCGTGAGGTGCAGCGGATCCTGCAGAAGTACAAGGACCTGCAGGACATCATCGCCATCCTCGGTATGGACGAGCTCTCCGAGGAGGACAAGGTCACGGTCGCCCGGGCCCGCCGCATCGAGCGGTTCCTGTCGCAGAACACCTACGCGGCGGAGCAGTTCACCGGCGTTCCCGGCTCGACGGTCCCGCTGAAGGAGACCATCGAGGCGTTCAAGAAGATCGCTGAGGGTGAGTACGACAACTACCCGGAGCAGGCCTTCTTCATGTGCGGTGGCCTCGAGGACCTCGAGAAGAACGCGCACGAGCTGATGAAGGGCTGACCACGCCCGTAGTCATTCGAGAGCCGCACCGGTGTTTCACCGGTGCGGCTCTCGCTCGTTTCGGGCCCCGGTTGCGCGCTTGGGTATGCTGGGCGCCGCGTTCGCATGATTCGGTAAGAGTTTGGGGATCGGGTGGCAAAGAAATTCCGGCGCCGCACGCCGTTGTGGGCCCGTCTCAGCGCCGCCTTCGGCGCGATCCTCATGGTGACGAGCGGTGGCGTGCTGGTGACCGGCCAGACCGTGATCGCGAAATACACCGGTGCGGTGGACGCCGGCCCGGTCCGGATCGGCGACTCGGACAGCGAGGAAGCCGCGGACATCAAGGGCCCGCTGAACATCCTGCTCGCCGGCATCGACCCGCGCGGCACCAAGACCGCGCCGCTCTCCGACTCGATCATCGTGGCGCACGTGCCGGCCTCGATGGACCAGGTCTACCTCTTCTCGCTGCCCCGCGATCTGTATGTCGAGATCCCCGCCTTCGAGAAGAACGGCTTCCGCGGCACCAGCTCGAAGATCAACGCGGCGATGACGTTCGGCAGCTCGGTCGGCAACGGGAAGTATGACGAGAAGCAGGGCTTCCAGCTGCTCGCCAAGACCGTCACCAAGCTCACCGGCATCAAGGAGTTCGACGCCGGCGCGATCGTCAACTTCGGCGGGTTCAAGGACATCGTCGAGGCCATGGGTGGCGTCACCATGACGATCGACCAGAACGTGAAGTCGGAGCACCTCCAGCCGAACGGCAAGCCCCGCCCCAAGCGGGCCGGGTGTGACAGCGGCTGCGAGCACCCGTACATCGGGCCGCAGAAGCTCTACAAGAAGGGCACCTACCACCTGAAGGCGTGGGAGGCCCTGGACTACGTCCGGCAGCGTTACGGCCTGCCCAACGGCGACTACGACCGCCAGCGGCACCAGCAGCAGTTCGTCAAGGCCATGGCCAAGCAGGCGATGAGCAAGGACGTGGTGACCAACCCCAGCAAGCTGCTGAAGGTGCTGGACGCGGCCGGCGACTCGCTCACCTTCTTCGGTGAGGGGCACAGCGTCGTCGACTGGGGTCTGGCGCTGCGCGGCGTCAGCACCGACGACATGACGCTGGTCAAGCTGCCCGGCGGGGCGTACCAGCCGAACGGGAAGTACCTGGGGGAGCAGCTCGCGCCGTCGACCGAGGAGTTCTTCAAGGCCCTCAAGGAGGACCGGGTCGCGGCCTTCCTGCTCGACAACCCGGAATACGTGAGCAAGGACAGCTGAGTCGGCACCCCGTACCACGGTGACCTGGGGCGCAGACTAGACTTCACCCGATCGGTTTCGCAGCGTCAAAGGGAGACAGCGTGGCCAACCAGCTGCACGTCGAGGTCGTCGCCGTCGAGGAGAAGGTGTGGTCCGGCGAGGCGGAGATGCTCGTGGCGCGGACCACCGAGGGTGAGATCGGTGTGCTGCCCGGTCACGCCCCGCTGCTCGGCCTGCTCAAGGAGCCGTCCCAGGTCCGGGTCAAGCTCGCCGGTGGCGAGCAGCTGACCTACGACGTGGCCGGCGGATTCCTCTCCATCGACGCGAACGGCGTCACGGTGCTCGCCGAGAGCGCCACGGCCGCCACGCCCGAGTCGCACTGACGCCGGCGATGCGGATTCTGGAAATCGTCGGAATCTGCGTCGTCGCGCTGCTCGCGCTTCTCTTCGCCGTCTTCTTCCGCCGCCGCCTGCTCATGCTCGGCGGCGGAACCATTCGGGTCCAGGTCCGGATCAGCACGATGGTGCCCGGCCGCGGCTGGTCGCCCGGCCTCGGCCAGTTCGTCGGTGACGAGCTCCGCTTCCACCGCATGTTCAGCCTGGCGATCCGCCCGAAACGGGTGCTCGACCGGCGGACCCTCGCGGTGCGGGAGCGGCGCCTTCCGGCCGGCCCGGAGCGGCTCACCATGCCGGGGCACTGGGTCGTCCTGCGCTGCGAGACCGACGGCACCCAGCTCGAGATCGCCATGGCGGAGACCACCGTCACCGGCTTCCTGTCCTGGCTGGAAGCGGGCCCGCCGCGCGACCCCGGCGCCCTGCGCAGCCGCCCGGCGTTCGGCACCCGCCCGATCGAGCCCTGAGTCCAGGCGCGCCGGATTGGCCGTGTCCGGCCGGCGCTGGGCTGCCCTAGCGTCGACGGCATGCGGATCAGAATCGTCGACGCCTTCACCGACCGGCCGTTCGCCGGAGCGCCCGCCGGGGTGGTCCTGCTGGACGCCTTCCCGGACGATGCCTGGATGCAGCGGGTGGCCGTCGAGGTCAACCACGCCGAGACCGCCTTCCTGCACCGCCTGCCGGCCGGCTCCGAGGCCGACTGGGCGCTGCGCTGGTTCACCCCCGCCGTCGAGGTCGCGCTCTGCGGGCACGCCACGCTGGCGGCCGCGCACGTGCTGGGCGAGGACGGGCCGGTCCGGTTCGCCACCCGCAGCGGGGTGCTGGTCGCCTCGCCCGGCCCGGACGGCATGCTCACCCTCGACTTCCCGACCGCGCCGCTGACCGCGGTCGCGCCGGATCCGGCCCTGGCCGCCGCCCTCGGCGCGGAGGTCCTGGCGGTGCGCCACACCGGGCCGAACACCGACGACCTGCTGGTCGAGGTGGCCGGCGAGAAGCTCGTCCGGGAGATCGCCCCGGACCTGCGTGCCCTGACGCCCCTGTCGAACCGGGGCGTCATCGTCACCGCGGCGGCCGGCGACGAGACGGCCGGCTACGACTTCGTCTCCCGCTTCTTCGGCCCGGCGGTCGGCGTCGACGAGGACCCGGTCACCGGCAGCGCGCACACCGCCCTCGCGCCCTACTGGGCGGCGAAGCTGGGCCGCGACGAGCTGACCGGATATCAGGCCTCACCGCGGGGCGGTTTCGTGCGGGTGGCCCTGCGCGGCGACCGCACGCACCTGAGCGGGCACGCCGTCACCGTGATCGACGGCGAACTGCACGCTCAGGTCCCCTCATCGGCGGGCTCGAACCGGTCGGCGACCAGTTCGACCTCGTAGGCCCAGTCGTCGGCCAGATAGGCGGCGTAACTCGCCGGGCCGCCGGCGTGGGGATAGCGGTCGGCGAAGAGCCGGGACCAGCCGTGCCCGGGAGCGTCCGCCCAGAGGCGGTCCACCTCCGCGGCGGTGTCGACGGTGAAGGCCAGGTGGTTCAGGCCGGGCGCCAGCCGGTCGTGCACCGTCCCGGAGAGGGCAGGGGACTGCTCCAGCACGAGGTAGACGTCCCCGTGCTTCCAGGACCGGCCGCCCGGCCAGTCCTGGAAGGGCTGCCAGCCCAGCTCGCCGAGCAGCCAGCCCCACGGGCGCAGGGCGCCCGCGAGGTCGGGGATCCAGAGCTCCAGGTGGTGCAGCCCGCCGGTCATCGACGGCTGCCGCCGGGGACCCACTTCACGTCGCCGTCCGGGTTCGCCACCCGGGACAGGATGAAGAGCAGGTCGGAGAGGCGGTTCAGGTATTTCGCGGGCAGCGCACTCGTACGCTCGGGCTCCTGCTCCTGAAGAGCCCAGGCCGAACGCTCCGCGCGGCGCGCCACCGTGCGTGCCACGTGCAGGAGCGCGGCCCCGGGGGTGCCGCCCGGAAGAATGAAGCTGTCCAGCGGGGCCAGCCGCTCGTTGAACTCGTCGCACCAGCCTTCGAGGCGGGTCACGTACTCCTCGGTGACCCGCAGCGGCGGGTACTCCGGCTTCTCGTCGGAGAGCGGGTTGCCCAGATCCGCCCCGAGGTCGAACAGGTCGTTCTGGATGGAGGCGAGCACCGTGCGTACCTCCGAGGGGAGATCGCCGAGCGCGATCGCGACACCCAGAGCGGCGTTGCACTCGTCGGCGTCGGCGTAGGCCGCGATGCGTGGCGCCGTCTTGGGCGCCACCTCGTTGTTGACCAGCCGGGTCTGGCCGGCGTCGCCGGTACGGGTGTAGATGCGGGTGAGATGCACAGCCATGCGCCCCACCCTACGTAGTGGCGCATGCCCGGGGCTCATACCATGGCCCGCGTGGATGTGATCAGGGTGAAGGGCGGCGCACGGCTGGCCGGTGACGTCGTGGTGGGCGGTGCCAAGAACTCGGCGCTCAAGCTGATGGCGGTGGCATTGCTGGCCGAGGGCCGCAGCGTGGTGTCGAACGTGCCACGCATCACCGACATCGCGATCATGGCGGAGGTGCTGCGCCGCCTCGGCTGCGACGTCGACCTCTCCGGTGGCGAGGCGGTCATCGACGTGCCGGCGGAGCCGGGTGCCGAGGCCGACTACGACCTGGTGCGCCGGCTGCGCGCGTCGATCTGCGTGCTGGGGCCGCTGCTGGCCCGCCGCGGTTACGTGCGGGTCGCGCTGCCCGGCGGCGACATGATCGGCTCCCGTGGCCTGGACATGCACGTCTCCGGCCTGGCCCGGATGGGCGCGGAGATCTCCAACGAGCACGGTTTCGTGATCGCCTCGGCCCCGGCCGGGCTGCGCGGCTCCAAGATCTGGCTGGACTTCCCGAGTGTCGGGGCCACCGAGAACCTGCTGATGGCCGCGGTGCTCGCCAAGGGCGTCACCGAGATCGACAACGCCGCGCGCGAGCCGGAGATCGTGGACATCTGCCAGATGCTCAACGCGATGGGCGCCCGGATCGAGGGCGCCGGCACGTCGACGCTGATCGTCGAGGGTGTGGAGGGGCCGCTCAAGCCGGTGCACCACACCACGGTCGGCGACCGGATCGTCGGCGGCACCTGGGCGTTCGCGGCGGCGATGACGCGCGGCGACGTGACCGTGCGCGGGGTGCGGCCGGAGTTCCTGGACATCGCGCTGGACAAGCTGGTCACCGCCGGCGCGACGGTGGATCCGGGGGAGAACGAGTTCCGGGTCCGGATGACCGAGCGCCCGCGCAACGTCGACATCGTCACGCTGCCGTACCCGGGTTTTGCCACCGACCTGCTGCCGATGGCGCTCGGTCTCGCCGCGGTGGCCGAGGGCTCCTCGCTGATCACCGAGAACATCTTCGACGGCCGGTTCATGTTCGTGAACGAGATGGTGCGTCTCGGCGCCGACATCCGGACCGACGGGCACCACGCGGTGGTGAACGGGCGGGAGCGGCTCTCCGGCGCCCCGGTGCGCGCGACCGACATCCGGGCCGGTGCGGGCCTGGTCATCGCCGGGCTCTGCGCGGACGGGGTGACCGAGGTGGGCGAGGTGCACCACATCGACCGTGGCTACCCGGACTTCGTGGCCGACCTGGCGAAGCTGGGTGTCGAGGTGGAGCGCACCGACGTGCCGGAGCCGACCTTCGACTTCTGATCAGCTGGACACCAGCCGGCGGGCCTCCTCCACCTCCTCGGAGAAGACCAGCACGCTGACCCGGCCGTCGCGCCGGGTGGCGGTGGTCGCCCGGATGCCGGCGTCGCCGAGGAGCCGCCGGATCTCGTCGGCCACCTCGGTGTCGTCGGCGACCGCGGCCGGGAAGAGGAGACCGTAGTCCTCCCGATCCTCGAAGATCGCGAGGCCGTCGCGCGGGGGTTCACCGCCGGTGGGCTGCAGACCCATGCGCCAGAACACCGCGCCGAGGAAGCCGACCAGTCCGACGGCGATCAACGGTCCGATGAGATACCAGCCGTCGCTCGTGGCCATGGGCACAGTCTGGCACCGCCGATCGCTGATTTCCGGAGATTCGACCCGATCGGGAGTCGGGCTGAACCACCGTTAAACTGGGCGCCCTCACACGAAGGAGTGGAACATGGCGGGTCGGCTCGCGGTCATCGGTTCCGGATTGATGGGTTCCGGTATAGCCCAGGTCTCGGCGCAGGCCGGATGGCAGGTCACCATGCGGGACGTCGACGACGCCTCGCTCAACCGCGGCATGTCCGCGATCAGGGACTCGCTGACCCGCTTCGCGGCGAAGGGCCGGATCGCCGAGGCAGACGTCGAGGCCACCCTCGCCCGGATCACCCCCACCACCGACCTGGACGCGGCCGCCGAGGCCGACATCGTGGTCGAGGCCATCTTCGAGAAGGTCGAGGCCAAGCACGAGGTCTTCAAGGCCCTCGACAAGATCTGCAAGGCGGGCGCGGTCCTCGGCACCAACACCTCGGCGATCCCGATCACCCAGATCGCCACGGTCACCTCGCGGCCGGAGTCCGTCGTCGGCATCCACTTCTTCTCGCCGGTGCCGATGATGAAGCTCGTCGAGCTGGTCCGCGGATACCAGACCTCGGACGAGACGCTGGCGGCCGCCCGCGCCTACGCCGAGGAGGTCGGCAAGACCTGCGTCGAGGTCAAGCGCGACGTCGCCGGGTTCGTCTCCAACCGGCTCTTCTCCGCCCTGCTGGTCGAGGCGATCAAGCTGGTCGAGTCGGGCGTGGTCTCCGCCGCCGACCTGGACACCGTGATGAAGCTCGGCTTCGGGCACACGATGGGGCCGCTGGCGACCGTCGACCTCACCGGGCTCGACGTGATGCTGAACGCGGCGAGCAACATCTACCGGGACACGGCGGACGAGAAGTTCTTCCCGCCGGAGCTGCTGCAGCGCATGGTGCAGGCCGGCGACCTGGGCCGGAAGACCGGCAAGGGTTTCTACCGCTACTGATGGCTGGGCCGGTGCGGCTTTGCGCCGCACCGGCTTCAACCGTTCGACGTACGTGCTACGCCTGGCCCAACCGCAGCTGGGTGGCCCCGTGGCTGCGGCCGGTTTAACGGCTCTGCACGACGCCATTCCTGTTCAGCGCGACGCCGTTCCTGTTCAGCGCGACGCTGTCCCTGCTCAGCGCGACCCCGCGAACGCCAGCGACAGCGCCGTTGCGGCCACCATCCCGCCGAGCAATGTCAGCCCGATCCCGCCGATGTCCATCCGGGCTCGCATCCCCCGATGGGCCAGCAGCGCCGCCACCGGCACCCCCGACGACGGCGCCACCAGGAACGTCAGCCATCCCAGTCCGCGGATCACCACGCCACCCCACACCCCGGTCTCCCCGAAGGTCACCAGCCCGGCGGCGACCAGCCCGGTGAGCGCCGCGCAGACCGCGCCCACCACCGGCAGCATCGGCAGCAGCCACCGCGACAGCGGGCGCCGGGCCGGCCGGACCGTCACGTCGATCCGGTCCGCGGCCCGGGAGAGCAGCGTCCGCGGCGACTGCCGCCCGGGCGCCGGCGCGTCCTCGGTCGTCGGCCGCCGCTGCAGGGCCACCCGGGGCAGTGTCTCCACCGGGGCCGGTTCCGGCGTCTCGCCCAGCGCCCGGACCCGCATGCCGCGCGCCCGGCGCAGCTGATCCCAGAGCCGGGCCGCCTCCCGATCCACGTCCAGCACCTGTGCCGCCGCCGCGCCCGCCCAGCGGTCCGCGGCGAGGGCGTCGTGCTCGGCCCGGGCCAGTTCGCCGGCCGCCCGCGCCGCGCTGTCCTGATACGCCTGCTCGGCGTCGTCCAGCTCCGCGTCACGCCGCCGGGTGACGTCGGCGAGGGCGCTCACCATCAGCTGGTAGTCGCGGCCCAGGGGCTGCCGGTCACGTGTGGTCACTGTTCACCTCGTACGGGATGATCACTTCGGGTGTGCGGTGCACGGAGCGGTCGAAGAACAGGGCCCGCCGGGTCCGCGGATGCCAGGCCGGGCCGTCCGGCTGCGGGTGCAGCTCGGCGAGGTCCGCCCCGGGCACGTCGAGTGCGACCCAGGCGCCGACCGTGTCGAGGTCCGCGCGCAGAGCGGACACCGAACGCCACCAGCCGAGCACGTGGGTGCGCCGTTCCGGGCCGTCGGCCAGCAGGGCCCGCAGCGCGGCCCGGTGCTCGGCGGTGACGGCGTCCAAGGCGTAACCGAGCACGTACCGGGGCACGTCCGAGGGCGGCAGGTCGAAGTGGACGTCGGAGGCGTCGTACCAGTCGGCGGCGGGCAGCTCGGCGACCAGCCGAGCCGCCGCCGGCGCTGCCTCCGGCGTCAGGCAGACCACGCTGAAGTGCGCCGGCCCCTGCGCGGCCAGCGACAGCGCGGCGGCCGCCAGCACGTCACAGGCCTCATCGGTACGGGCGCCGAGCACCGCCAGGTTGCGTCCCGGCATCCGCCCGAGCCGCAGGCGGGCCGGTTGTGCCGCCACGTCGATCCGCTCCCCGAGCACCGCCCCCGGCGACGACCCGACCGGTGCGTCCGCCGCCGGCACCCGTCCCGCCGGCCGGTACGCGGCCGGAAGCCGGGGCACCGCGTCACCGTCGAACAGCCGTGGCTCCTCGCAGCCGAGCGGCCGCCCCCGCCAGAGTTTGCGCTGCGTGGCCCGCCAGACCGTCAGGTCCCCGGCATCCGGCAGCCGCACGACCCGGTTGGCGCCGGCCGCCCCGGACTCGGTGTTCACCACCGCGTGGAAGCGGGGGATCAGCGCGGCCGCCAGGTTGTCCGCGGCCAGGATCCGGCGGGCCTTCGGCAGCGCGATCCGCAGCGTGAACCGGCCGGTCAGCGTCTCGGCGCCGGCCACCTCCCGGCCCGCCAGGATCAGGTGGATGCCCTGCGCGGGTCCGCGCCGGGCCAGATCCTCCAGCAGGGTGACGGCCTCCTCGGCGACCGCGTCCCGCCCGTCGATCAGCACCGGGAACTCGTCGATCACGGCGACGATCCGGGGCCAGTAGCCGTCCGGATCCGCGGCGCGCAGCTCGGCCAGGCCGGTGGCATCGTGCCGTTTGGCGGCCTGGGCACGGGTGCGCAGCTCCTCGCCGAGGTGGCGCAGCATGGCCAGCCCGAACTCGCGGTCGCCGTCGACGTTGATCCCGGCGAGGCGGACCTGCGGCAGCCAGCTCGGGTCGCGCAGGCTCGCCGCGTACCGGGCGAACGACGTGCCGTCGGTGAAGTCGAGCAGGTAGAGGGCGAGTTCCTCGGGGCCGTAGCGGGTGGCGAGCGAACCCAGCCAGGTGTAGATCAGGTTGGTCTTGCCGGAGCCGGCCGGGCCGCCGATCAGCGCGTGCGGCGCGCCGTCATCGAGCGGCACCTCGATCAGGGCCCCGTCGGTGCTGTCCCCGATCGGCGCCGCGAGGCCGGTCCGCGACGACTCGGCCCACAGCTTCGCCGGCTCGAGGTCGGCGAGCCGGGCGTGCGGCGAGCCGGGCCGGAGCCGGTTCGCCGCACCCTGGCAGAACAAGGCGATCCGCTCGGGGTCCGGCGGCGGGTCCAGCCGGATCTCCAGCCGGCCCAGCGAGTCGCAGGTCGCGTTCCGGTCCCGGACCACGATCCGTTCCACGGTGGGGTCGGCCTCCAGCTCCAGCCCGCGGACCATCAGGTGCACGCCGCAGGCCACGCCCGTACGCACGATCCGGTTCAGCTGCGCCTGCTGCCCCGCGGTGAGCTCGGCGGCGGTGGCCTGGTCGGCGAGCAGCACCACGAGCCGCCACGGCTCACCGCGCCGGCCCAGCTCGTTGACCCGGCAGATGTGCTCGGCCAGCTCGTCCAGCAGCGATCCGAGGCCGCCCGGCCCGACGAAGGCCGGCCCGAGCGGCGCGAACGCGGCGAGCGTGCCGCCCAGCCGCTCCGGGTCGTAGACGGTGAGCCGTACGTCCCCGGGCCGGGTGCTGCCGAGCGCCCGCAGCAGCACACCGGTGATCACCTCGTCGAGGGTCGCCGTCGGCCCGCTGAGGTGCAGGTGCGCGGCGTCGAGCAGCGGGATCAGGCCGGGCAGCGCGGTGGTCTCGTCGAACGAGATGGTCCCGATGCGCAGCAGGCCCGGCCGGCCGCCGGGCTCCGGTTCGCTCGGCGCCCACAGCCGCCACGGCGCTCCGGCCGCGCCGGTGGCGCTGACCGTGGCCAGGCCGCGCAGGTGGCCGGCGAGCCGGATGGCTTCGCTGCGATAGCGGCGCTGGATGTCGTCGCGGGCGGCCTCCCGGGCTGCCGCCAGCTGACTGAGGCAGGTGGCGTACGCGTCCCGGACGAGGCGGCGCCGGTTCTGCGCCTCGCCACGCGCTGTCTCAGCGGCGGCAAGCACCGCCCGTGCGGTGCCGCGTGCCTCGGCCAGTTCCTGCCGGACCGCGGCGACCAGCGCGTTGCGGTGACCCATGGTGGGGGATTTTAGCCATTTCCGACCTTTTTGGGACTTTATGCGTTGCGTGTCGTGATCTCGTCCGTGGCGGGTCGCCCGGGCAACGCCCGATGCCGGCCGCCGAGGTCCGTCCACAGCCGTTCCGCGACGACCATCGCGGCCTCCCGCTGCCACTGCCGGGCCACATCCCGCGACACATACCGCCGGAACCAGTCCACGGCCAGCCGCGCCTCCCGGCTCATCCCGTCACCGCGCTGCCGCCGCGCATACGGGTTCAGGCCCAGCACGCAGCAGAACTGCAGGACGTTGTAGTAGCGCCAGTCGTCCGTCGTGCTGAACGGGCCGGGCGGGCGCAGCGCGGACACCGACTCCCGCAGCACCGCCCGCAACTCCCGGGCCCGGGCCCGCGGCTGATCCTCCCGGCCGGCCAGCCGGCGCTCCACCACCGGCATGTCGGTCAGCGGGCTGCGCGCCAACCGGTCCAGGTCGGCGAAATCGTTCAGCGCCCGGCGGGTCAGCCGCAGGAACTCCGGCTCACCGATCGAACCGAGCCGGCGCGGCTCCCGCCGGCGCAGCAGCGCATCCGCGTTCAGGAACAGAGTGGACCGGTCGGAACGCAGGGCGGCGTCGTCGTACAGCGCGGCCTTGTCCAGCAGCCGCCGCAGCCGGCCGGTCAGGCCGGCCACCGCCGACGTCACCGCCACCACCCCGAACTGGACCAGCGCCACCCCGTCATGACCGGGCACCAGCAGCATCGTGACCGCGGCCGGAACGCCCACCAGCACCGTCGCCGCCAGCCCGGCGATCAGGGCGCGGCGCATGTCCGGGCGCAGCCGCTCACCCGCCTCGGTGGCATGCGCCACCGCGATCAGATAGCCCACCACCAGCAGATCCACGCCGATCGCCCCGATCAGCAGGGCGTCACCGCCCAGCTCGGCGGGGGACAGCAGCAGGCCGAGAGCGAACGCGTACAGCACCGCCATCAGGGTCAGCGCCAACGGCAGCATGCGCGGCACCACCTGCGCCCGCAGCCGCCACAACAGGGTCAAGCCGCCGAGCAGCGGACTCAGCGCGACCAGGCGGCCCACCCCCGGCAGGGCGACCACCATGACCAGGAAGAGCAACCCCAGCACCAGGGCGCCACGGTCGATCGGCCGCCGTTCCGGCGGCGTCAACGGCAGCAGCGCCACCACGGCGCCGGCCCACCCCAGAGCGGGCAGGCAGAGCAGGACCTGGGCAAACATGGCACCCGGTGCGACGGTCCAGGCGGCAACCCCGATGGCGTACGTGGCCAGCGCGGCAGCCGCCCACCGCAACACCCACCGCCCCGGATCACGTCCGATCAGATAGCAGGCCAGCCACCAGGCGAGGGCGAAAGAGGGAACGGCGACCGCGGGCACCAGAGCAGTCAACCAAACAGCTGGCGGGTCTCGACACCCGAGATTCGCTCACGCTTGCGCCGGCGTCGTTTCCGCACCACCCAGACCGTCCCCAGGAGCAGCACGAGCAGCCCGATCAGCACCAGCACCGGCAACACGATGGCCAGCACCGACATCACCACGCTGCCGAAATCCTCGGCCGTGCTGGCGACCGGGGCGCCGAAACCGGCGGTCGACGCGTTCACCACCGGGCGGGAGGCGGTCTTCACGCCGTGCACCCCCAGCGCGATCAGCCCGCCGATGACGATCGGCACCCACTGGTGCGAGGTGAAGAACGAACCCGGATCCGACACGGTCACCGTCTCCGACGCCGAACCGGCGCCGAACGCCAGCCCGCCCGCGGTCGGCCGGACGAACGTCTGCACCACGTCGTTCAGGTGGTCCACGACCGGGACCTTGTCGGCCACCACCTCGATCGTGAGCAGCAGGCCGAGGATCACCAGGGTCCAGCCGTTGGACAGCCACGACCAACCGGCCGGCAGACTGATCGCCTCGGTGTAGCGGGCCAGCAGACCCATCGTGAGCAGCGGAATATATGCATTCAGGCCCGCCGATGCGGCGAGACCGGTGCCGGTCAATGCTTCGAACACGAAACCAGCATGGCACCGGCATGCGAACCTCGCCCGGCAGGAGTCGGGTAGTGTCGCCCGGTGCGTCTGGTCATCGCGAAGTGCTCCGTGGACTATGTCGGCCGTCTCTCCGCCCACCTGCCTCCGGCAGTGCGGCTGCTGATGGTCAAAGCCGACGGGTCGGTGTCGATCCACGCCGACGACCGTGCCTACAAGCCGCTCAACTGGATGAGCCCGCCCTGCAAACTGCAGGAGGCGCCGGGCGTCTGGAAGGTGGTGAACAAAGCCGGCGAGGAGTTGCGGATCACGCTGGAGGAGATCTTCCAGGATTACTCGTACGAGCTGGGTGTCGACCCTGGCCTGCAGAAGGACGGTGTGGAAGCCCACCTGCAGGAGCTGCTGGCCGAACACCCGGAGACGTTCGGCGAAGGCTGGACCCTGGTGCGCCGCGAGTTCATGACCGCGATCGGCCCGGTCGACCTGCTCTGCAAGGACGCGGACGGCGGTTCGGTGGCCGTCGAGGTGAAACGCCGCGGCGAGATCGACGGTGTCGAGCAGCTGACCCGCTACCTCGAACTGATGAACCGCGACCCGCTGCTCGCGCCGGTCAAGGGAATCTTCGCCGCCCAGGAGATCAAGCCCCAGGCTCGCGTCCTGGCCACCGACCGCGGGATCCGCTGCGTGGTCGTGGACTACGACAAGCTCCGCGGCATGGAGCGCGACGAGCTGACCCTCTTCTAGCCTCCTCCCGGCGCGAGGCAGTCCGGTTGCGGCGCGAGGCAGTCCGGTTGCGGCGCGAGGCAGTCCGGTTGCGGCGCGAGGCAGTCCGGTTGCGGCGCGAGGCAGTCCGGTTGCGGCGCGCGAGGTGGGGACGGTTTTGGGGCGGTGATGGCCCACTCCGGGCGGTCAAGCTTGATCCCTACGTGGGCCATCACCGCCCCAAAACCTTGCCTGGGCGCGGTCCGCACGGCGACTCACGCCGATCACCCGCACCCTCCAGCTACTACACCTGCCGACCCTCTTCCTCTCGGTCAGCAGGCCGCACTCGTCCCCAAGCGCCTTTCGCCGCACCGTCCCTACACACCTCCGCCGCGCCCGGCGGAGGTCGGACCGCCGACCCGCAGGGGTCACCGCGAGCCTTCGCCGCAGCCTCACAGCGCGCTTTGTCGCAGCCGCTCCAACCCGCCCCTGGCCGCGGTCGCAACAGCGCGTTGCCGCCAGCCCTCGGCTGCGCATCTTGCGTCGCTGGCCAGCCTTCGGCTGGGCCCTTCCCGGCGCCGTCGCCAATCTCCGCGGCTGGTCCCAGCGCTGTCTCGGCCCAGGCGATCCTGCGCTGGCTGTCAGCCGGCCGTGCCGGCTGCGCCTGAGCGTTGCTTTGGCCGGTCTCAGCGGGCCCTGACCGTCAGCTGGCCTGGCTGGCTGCGCGTGAGGGTTGCTTCAGCTGGTCTCAGCGGGCGCTGACCGTCGGCTGGCCTGGCTGGCTGCGCGTGAGGGTTGCTTCAGCTGGTCTCAGCGGGCGCTGGCCGTCAGCTGGCTTGGCTGGCTGCGCGTGAGGGTTGCTTTGGCCGGTCTCAGCGGGCGCTGAGCGTCGGCTGGCCTGGCTGGCTGCGCGTGAGGGTTGCTTCAGCTGGTCTCAGCGGGCGCTGACCGTCAGCTGGCTTGGCTGGCTGCGCGTGAGGGTTGCTTTGGCTGGTCTCAGCGGGCGCTGAGCGTCAGCTGGTTTGGCTGGCTGGGCCTGAGGGTTGTTTTGGTTGGGCTGGCGACGTTGAGTGCCGGCGGGGTAGTGAGGGCTGGGGGTGAGGTGGGGTCAGCGGGGGGAGAGGGGGACGCGGGACTCGGAGGTGGAGAGGGAGAGGTAGGCGCGCAGGCCGACGGTGGTCAAGGTGGCCTGCAGGGCGAGCACGGTCGGGGACGGCGGTGTGGCCTGGCCCAGCGTGAGCATCGTGGGCAGGGTGAGGAGCAGCAGGTCGGGCCCGGCCACCGAGCTGACCAGCGGGCCGGTCGAGACCGTGCCCATCGGGGTGTCGAGGGGCAGCAGGTCGTTGCGGACGAAGCCGACGCGGGCGTGGCGGACGGCGGCGGCGGCGCCTACCGGGCCGGCGGTGAGGCCCAGCAGCCACCAGAGGCCGCTGGGGAGGTTGCCGGTGGCCTGGAGCAGGGTCAGCGCGATCGTGGTCCAGGCGGTGGACAGCAGGGCGGGGATCCAGAGGCGCTGGGTCAGGGCGTGGCGGGAGCTGAGGCCGAGGAGGCGGAGCAGGACCGGGTTGCCGGCGTCGGTCTTCACGGTGGCGGTGGTGGTGCCGGCGGCGATCATGCCGCCCAGCGGGATGAGGGTGGCCAGCAGCCAGCCGGGGCCGTCGGCGGCGAGCAGCGGCAGGGTGGTGGCCGCGGTCAGCCAGAGCAGGCGGGGCAGGCGGCGCCGGGCGAGCAGCAGGTCCTGGCCGACGAGGACCGGCAGCCGGGCCGGCGGGCGGGTGGAGCGCAGCCGGCGGTGGGCCCAGTAGCGGCGTTCGACCATGTCGGCGACCCAGGACGGTTCCATGCCGAAGGCCGCGTCGAACAGGGTGCCTGCGGTTTTCGCCGACTCCAGGATGCGGTCGTTGGGGGTGCGGGCGAGGTCCCGTACGCCGAGGAGGAAGCCGGCGGTGACGACGACCGCGAGGGCACCGGTCAGCGGAACCACCAGCGCGCCGGTGGGCCACCCGCCCAGGGTGGGTGGCGTCCAGCCGGCTGCCTCCAGGACCAGCTCGGCCAGGCCGGCGGCGAGCGCGGCGGCGGCGAGCCGGTCGACGAGGGCGGCGCGGGCGGTGTCGGCCTGGGCCGACCGGGCCAGCAGGAAGAGGGCGACGCCGGTGACGGCGGCGGCGAGCGTGAGCGGGCCGACCGGCGCGGTGTCACGGTGCGTGGTGTGCCCGAGGACGGCGAAGCCGGCCGCGCCGGCTGTAACCGCCGCCGCGGCCGCGGTGAGACGGACCGAGGGCAGCAGCAGCCGGCGGCGGCTGACCGGTGCGGTGAGCAGGAAGTACGCCGCCGGCCGGCTGAGCGAGACCGGGCCGAGGCGGCGCAGGGCGAGCAGGATCAGGGCAGCGGAGAGTACGCCGAGCGCGATCGCCGAAACGCCGGAAAGTGCCGGGTCTGCGGGCCAGAAGGTGGCGGTGAGTTGCCGGTGCAGCATCGCCCCGACGATGACCACGAAGAGCACCGCGACGTAGACGCTGCCCAGGAATTCGCCCCGGTCGCGGTGGGCGGACTGGGTGCGGTGGATCCAGCGGCGGACCGGGCGCAGCGGGACGGTGACGGTCACGGCCGGCCCAGCGATTCCATGGTGGTGAGTTCGGCGCCGGAGGCGACCGCGAACTTGTCGTCGTGGCTGGCCAGCAGCAGGGAGCCGCCGGCCGCCTGGTAGTCGGCGAGCATCGCGGCGACCAGCGCCCGCCCGTCCGGGTCGAGGCGCTGTTCGGGTTCGTCGAGGATGAGCAGCGAGCTGGGCCGGAGCAGGGCCAGCAGCAGGGTGAGGCGCTGTTTCTGACCGGAGGAGAGCGACGGCGGGATGGCGTCGGCGTGCCCGGACAGGCCGAACCGGTCGAGGGCTTCGTCGATGCCGGCGTCGTCGGGGTCCTGGCCGTGCGCCCGGCAGATCAGTTCGGCGTGTTCCCGGGCGGTGAGACCCGGGTACCAGGTCGGCGGCTCCACGGTGGTCACCACGGCACGCCAGAACTCCGGGGTCTCGCCGGGTTCGGCGCCGAAGATCCGGATGGTGCCGGCGTCCGGCTGCTGCAGGCTGCTGACGCAGCGCAGCAGTGTGGACTTGCCGATGCCGTTCTCCCCGGTCACGCAGACGCCGGTGCCGGCCGGGACGGTGAGCCCGACGTTCACCAGCACCGGCGTGGAACCGTAGCTGACCGATAGACTGCTGACCTCGACCGCCGGGTGATCCACCACCCGATCAGACTATGGCTTGCGGCCGTAGAGCAGGCGCAGTGCCTTCACGATCTGGCCGACCTGTGCCGGGGTGCGCTCGAACGTCATGGCCGGGAGCAGGGACTTCGCCCGCCGCACGGTGATCGCCTTGGGCCGGGCGAATTCCCGCAGCCCGTCCTCGCCGTGGATGCGCCCGAACCCGGACTCGCCGACCCCGCCGAACGGCAGGTTGCCCATGCCGACGAAGGTGAGGGTGCCGTTGACCGCGACCATGCCGGAGCGCAGCCGCCGGGCGATCCGGATCGCGTTCTTCTTGCCGAAGACCGAGCCACCCAGCCCGTACGGCGTGTCGTTCGCCTTCCGCACGGCCTCGTCCGCGTCCCGCACCCGGGTGATGGTCAGCGTCGGCCCGAACGTCTCCTCCCGCATCTCCGAGGAGTCCTCCGGCACGTCGACCAGCACCGTCGGCGCGACATAGGGCGCCTGGACCGCGTCCGTCCCGCCGAGCACCGCACGCCCGCCCTTGGCGATCGCGTCCTCGATGTGGTCGCGGATGATCTCCAGCTGGCGGGGCATGGTGATCGGCCCGATCTCCTCGCCGGTCCGCAGTCTGCCCGCCTTCTCCACCACGGCGTCGACGAACCGGTCGTAGACGGGGGCCACCGCGTAGACCCGCTCGATGCCGATGCAGGTCTGCCCGGCGTTGGTCATCGCGCCCCAGACCGCCGCCTCGGCGGCCGCCGCCACGTCCGCGTCCTCGTCGACGATCAGCGCGTCCTTGCCACCGGCCTCCAGTACCACCGGCACCAGATTTTCCGCGCAGGCGGCCATCACCTTCTTGGCGGTGGCGGTGGAGCCGGTGAACGAGATCTTGCCGACGCCGGAGCGGCACAGCGCCCCGCCGACGTCACCGAAGCCGTGCACGGCCTGCAGGACCGGGTGCTCCGGGACGATCTCGGCGAACGTGTCGGCGAGCCACTGCCCGACCACCGGCGTGTACTCGCTCGGCTTGAAGACGACGGTGTTGCCGGCGGCCAGCGCGCCGCTGATCGGGCCGACCGGGGTGACGATGGGGTAGTTCCACGGGCCGATCACGCCGACCACGCCGAACGGCTGGTACTCCAGGTGGCCGGAGTGCTCGGCGAGCAGCAGCCGGGTCCGGACCCGGCGGGGGCCGAGCACCCGTTTCGCGTTGCGGGCCGCCCAGTCGAGGTGTTCCACCGCGGCGGTGACCTCGATGATCCCGTCGGTGACCGGTTTGCCGGCCTCGCGGTGGGTGAGTTCGGCGAGCTCCTGGATCCGCTCGACCAGCAGGGTGCGCCAGCGCAGCAGGCGGGTCTTGCGCCCGTCGTAGCCGATGCTCTGCCACCAGGCGGCGGCCTCGCGGGCTCGCTCGACGGCTGCGACGACCGCCTTCTCGTCCGCGACCGGCACGCGGCCGGCTTCGTCGCCGGTGGCCGGGTTCGTGGAGATCAGCCAACCGTCCTCGATCACAGGCTGGCCCGGAACGTGAATCGCCGTCATGACCGCGAGTGTAGGGCGATTGTTACTGATCAGTCACTACGTACTCTGGGAGTTGTGAGTCCCCGCCGTAATCGTCCCCGCCGCCGTGACGACCCCGAGCCCCGCCCGGACCGTCCCGGCATCACCGAACAGCGCGTCCAGCAGTGGCAGGACGGCGAGTGGATGGTGCGGAACATCTTCGGTGCGGCGGCGGTGAAGACGTACCGGTGCCCGGGCTGTATGCAGGACATCCGCCCGGGTGTGGCCCACATCGTGGCGTGGCCGGCCGACGGTTACGGCGACGAGAGCGACCGGCGGCACTGGCACACCGGCTGCTGGCGGGCCCGCGACCGGCGGGCGCCAGGGGTGGAGCGCTCGCGAAACGCTCCTCGTTATGGTTGATCAGTGAGCAACCAGATCCGGGCCAACTCGATCCTTCCCGCGACCCGCGAGGAGATCGAGCTGCACACCGCGGACGGCGTCACCCTCGTCGGTGAGCTGGCCCGCCCGGCCGACCGCGAACCGGTCGCCACCCTCGTCTGCCTGCATCCGCTGCCCACGCACGGCGGGATGATGGACAGCCACGTCTACCGCAAGGCGGCCTGGCGGCTGCCGGCCCTGGCCGGCATCGCGGTGCTGCGGTTCAACACCCGCGGCACGAGCAGTGTGCGCGGCACCAGCGGCGGCTCCTTCTCGCACGCCGTCGACGAGAGGTACGACGTAGCCGCCGCCATCGAGTACGCCGAGTTCCACGACCTGCCCAACATCTGGCTGGTCGGCTGGTCGTTCGGCACCGACCTGACTCTGATGTACGGCCTGGACCCCGCGGTCAGCGGCGCGATCCTGCTCTCCCCGCCGTTGCGTTTCTCCAAGCCCGAGCACCTGGACGCCTGGGCCGCCGCCGGCAAGCCGGTGACCGCGATCATCCCGGAGTTCGACGACTACCTGCGCCCGGCCGAGGCGACGGAGCGGTTCGCCGCGATCCCGCAGTGCGAGGTGGTGCCGGTGGAGGGCGGCAAGCACCTGTGGGTCGGCGACGCCGAGACCGTGCTCGACGAGATCGTCCGGCGCGTCGCGCCGGACGTGCCCACCCCGCTGCCGCGGACCTGGGACGGTCCGATGGAGACCGGCGACGCCGGGGCGTACGCGGATCGTACGGTCGCCGCCTTCTCCGACGTCGAGGTGCCCCGCCCGCTGCGCGATTAGCGCGTCTCCATGCTGGGTTGCATCACCTCGCGCATGATCAGCTGGATGGCGGCCACCATCGGGATGGCGACCAGCGCGCCGATGACGCCGAACAGGCCGACGCCGACCAGGGCCGCCACCAGCGCCGCGACGTCGCTGACCTTGACCGAGCGCCGCATCACGTTCGGGTAGATCAGGTAGTTCTCCACCTGCTGGTAGACGATGAAGAACACGATGCAGACGATCCCGTCGGTGATCGACGACGCGAGCCCGACCAGGCTCACGATGATCGCGCCGAGGGTGGCGCCGATCTGCGGGATCAGGTCGAAGATCGCGACCACCACGGCCAGTGCGAACGGGTACGCCAGGCCGAGCGCCAGCGCCAGCCCGAAGGTGCTCGCCCCGGCCAGGATGGCGATCGTCAGGGCGCCCACCATGTAGGCGCCGACCTTGGTGAGGATCTCGTCGGTGAGCAGCCGCACCCGCGCCCGCCGCGACGCCGGGACCAGCGAGTAACCGGTCTCCTTGATCCGCTCGAAGGACGCCATGAAGTAGATCGTCAGGACCAGCACGGTCAGGATGTTGAAGATCGTCCCGAACAGCAGTCTGGCCCCGCCGAGCACGCCGCCCACCGCGTTGCCGACCGTGCCCGCGTTGATCGCGCTCTGCACCTTGTTGGCGATGTCGTAGCGCTGGACCAGCTCGTTCACCGTCTCGCTGCGGCGCAGGCTCTCGATCACCTCGGGCGCGTTGTTGACCAGCTCGGTGGTCTGCGTGACCAGTGGCGGGATCAGGGCGACCAGGCCACCGGCGAGCAGCGCGACCACGGTGAGCGCGACGATCGTCACCGCGATGCCGCGGGGCAGGCCCCACCGGCGCAGCCGGCTCACCGCCGGGTTGAGGCCGATCGCCAGGAACAGCGCGATGAAGATCAGCACCAGGATCGAGGCGGCGTTGCGGACGCCGAGGAACAACGCGTACGCCAGGATGACGCCGAGTCCGAAGAGGAATCCGAACAGGAACGGGCTGCGCCGGTTCAGCGGCGGCCCGGGCTCACCGAACTTGGTGTCGTCGTCCACCGGCTCCGGCTCCGGAGCCGGTTCGGGCGCGGGATCGGGTTCGTTCTTCGTGGAGGGTTCATCAGGGGACGACATCGGGACCTCCACAGCGCGCATCGGAGATCCCGGACGTTATCGCCGTGACGCCTGCTCCGCCACCCGGGCGGAGCAGGCGTCGCAGTCTCACTCCGCGTCGGCGGGGACGCGGCTCGCCTGCGGGACGGTCACCTTCGCCGAGGCGGTCACCTTGGCGGGCTGAGCGGTCGGCGGGGCGCTCGGCGGGGTGCTCGGCGCGACGGCCGGGCCTCCGGTGACGGGCTTGCCGTCGGCCTCCGGGGAACCGTCCTGGTCCTCGGGGGTGGCAGCGGCGGCCAGCACCGCGGCAGCGGCCAGCTCGGCCACCCGCTTCGCCTCTTTTTGCACCTGACGACGGACGTCTGCGGCGTGCCGCTCGGCGGCCTCCCCGGCTCGTTCCGCCTCGGAGACCCGCTTGAGCTCCGCCTCGAGCTGGGTGTGCACGTCGGCCAGACGCTGCTGGACCCGCTCGGTCTCCTTCTCCGCGGTGCGGGCCTGCTCCTCGGCGGCGGCCCGGCGCTGCTCGGCCTCGGCGATCTCGGCCTGGGCGGCCTCGAGGTCGCGGCCGGCCTGCGCGATCTTCTCCTGCTGCGCGGCGATCTCCTTGCGGACGGCGGTCGCCTGCTCGTCGGAGCGGCGCAGCACCTCCTCCGCGTATTTGTCGGCCTCGCTGCGCAGGTCGGCGCACTGCTTCTCGACGCCGGCCCGCATCTGGGCGAGCTCCTCCAGCACCGAGTGACGGCGCAGGGCCAGCTCGTGCTCGACGGACGCCTTGAGGTCGGCGTGCTCACGGTCGGCCTCGTTGCGCTTGGCCGTGATGTCCTGCTGGGTCTTGTCCCGCAGGGCTTTCAGCTCCTGCTCGGCCTGGACCCGGGTGGACTGCACGTAGCCGTCCACTTCGGCCTTGGTGCGCGCGGCGTCCTGCGACGCCTTCTCGACCAGGTGCTTGGCCTCGCTGCGGGACCGGTTGAGCACCGCCTCGGCCTCGGCGCGCAGCTGCTCGGCATTCTGCCGGGCGGTGGCCAGCGCCTTGTCGGTCGCGGCGCGCTTCGCGGCGTCGGCCTTCTCCTCCTCGGCGCGACGGGCGGCGAGGGCGATCTCGAAGTCGCGGATGCCGTCGTGGGCGTGCGCCTCGGCCTCGGCCCGGATCCGCTCCGCCTCGGCGAGCCGGCTGGCGATGTCATCGGTGGCCGACGCCTTGATCGCCTCGGCCTGCTCCTCGGCGAGGGCGAGGATCTGCTCGACGCGCGGGCCGAGATGGCGGAACGAGACCTCGCCGGTGATCCCGGAGTTGCGCCGGGTCTGGGTGAGCTCCTGCTGCAGGCCCTTGATCTGCGCGGCCATCGCCTGGATCTGCGAGTAGGCCTGCTCCCGCTCAGCGGCCAGCGCGGCGATCTCGTTCTCCGCGCGGGCGACGTATCGCTCGACCTGCTTCTTCTCGTATCCCCGCAGGGCGGTCTCGAAGCTGGGCTCGGTGGCCGCCTCTCCGCCGAGACCGAAGATTTCACCGCCGTGCGACATGTTGTCCATCCTCACATACGCATCGTCCCGGGGCATGTCGGTACACACCGGGTTTGCAGGGACTGTGCGGGTAGTCACGTTTTGTCTCACCTCGGCTTGCCAAACCCAGGCTACGCGCCAAAACGAGTGAGGCCGCACCGGAGAAACTCCGGTACGGCCTCAAATGTTCACAGCCTTCCGGCCGGTTCACCGTCGCGTACTCCCGACGGTCTTGCAACCGGTAGCGGAATGCGGGTCGATCAAGAGTTGGTCTTGGCGGCCACCGGCTCCTCGCCGGCCTCCGCCTTCTCCTGCTGCTCAGGCTGCTCGGCGGGCTGCTCGGGCGCCCGCTGCGCCGGCGCCTCGGCGGCCTGCTTCGCGGCGGCCTCGGCGGCAGCCGGCGCGGCCGGGACGCCCGGGACCAGCCCGGAGAGACCGGACAGCATCTGGCCCAGCTGGTTGGTGACCGCGTCCTTCTGGCGGGTGAGATCCTCGACCTCGCGGCGCGCCGCCTGCGTGGTCAGCTCCGCCTCGGTCCGTGCCTCGCTCAGCTGACGGTTCGCCTCGGCACGCGCCTCGGTGACGGTCTTCTCGGCCAGTGCCCGGGCCTTCTCCACGACCTCGGCCGCGTTGCGCTCGGATTCGACGCGGCGGCTCTCGGCGCGCTGCTCGATCTCCTTGGCCCGGTCCTCGGCGGCGCGGGCACGCTCCTCGGCCTCGGCCACCATCTTCTGCGTCGCCGAGACCTGGGCGGCGTGCCGCTCGGACTCCTCGCGCTCGGCCTTCTCCCGGCGCTCGGCGATCTCCAGGGCCAGCGCCTGCAGGTCCTTGTCGCGCTTGTCCCGCGCGTCGGTGAGCAGCTTGGTCGCCTCGGCGCGCTTCTCCTCGGCCTCGCGGGCCGCCTTCGCCCGGGCCTGAGTGATCTCCCGCTCCGCGGTGGCCCGCAGCGACGAGACCTCCCGCTCCACGGTCGACTTCAGCTCGGCGACCTCGTGCGCGGTCACCGTACGCAACTGCTTGGTCTCGCGATCGGCGTCCGACCGCAACGTGTCCGCCTCGCGGCGGGCCTGCACGCGGGTCTCCGCGGCCTCCCGCTCGGCGTGCGTGCGCACCTGGCCGGCCTCGCGCTCGGCGGTGGCCTTCATGGCCGCCGCCTCGGCGCGCGCCTTGTCGGTGATCTCCCGCGCCTCGAGCCGGGCGGCCGAGAGGATGCCCTCCGACTCGCGCTTCGCCTCACTGCGGTGGTCGTTCGCCTGCTCCTCGGCGAGACGCAGGATCTGCTCCACCCGGGTGCCCAGCCCGGACAGAGTGGGACGGTTGTTCTCCTCCAGCAACTTGTTGCTGTCGGCGAGTTTCTGCTCCAGCGCGCTGAGCCGCTGCTCGGCCTGGCGCAGACGACGCTGGGCGTCGTTCATCCGCTGCTCGGCCTCGCCGCGAGCCTGCTCGGACTGGTTCAGCGCGGCGAGCAGCCGGCCGATGTGTCCGTCGACCTGGTGACGGTCGTAACCCCGCAGGACAACAGTGAAGTCGTGCTGCGAGTTGGCGGTCTCGAAGAAGGCCAGGTTTTGATCCTGCTGCTGGGGCATTGCGCCATCCTGGCGAGAAGGGGGCGGACATGCAAGAGCGGATGAGCATCCGAACCGCATCGTAGATCAGCTTTGACCTGGAGCGTAGCCGGGCCCCGGGCCGAACGGCGGCGGGCCCTCGACTCACCGGTCGGCGCGGTGTCGTCCCCTTGCCACCTGCCCACTCGGGGCTTCGGGCGATCGGGGACCGGCCGCCCACGCCGGCGGCGCCGCTCGATGGCGACGATCCTGCCAGGCGGCCGGGTCCGAGTCAGGAGGAATCACCCGCGCGGTGGACCCCCTCAGGCGGGTTCGACCAGCTCCACCAGGACCCCGCCGGCGTCCTTGGGGTGCACGAAGTTGATTCGCGAGCCGCCGGTGCCACGGCGCGGCTCGTCGTAGAGAAGGCGGAGTCCGCGAGCCCGCAGCCTGTCCGCGGCGACCTTCACATCGGCCACGGTGTAGGCCAGTTGTTGCAGGCCCGGGCCGTTGCGGTCGAGGAACTTGGCGATCGCCGAGTCCGGGCGGGCCGGGGCCAGCAGCTGGAGCCGGGGGCCGGTGCCGTCGCCGACCGCGAGCATCGCCTCCCGTACGCCCTGCTCGTCGTTGGTCTCTTCGTGCACGCACCGCAAACCGAAGTTTTCCGCGTAGAAGCGGATGGCCTCGTCCAGATCGGGCACGGCGATGCCGACGTGGTCGATGCGCAGCAATTCGATATCGGAGAATGTGACATTGTCGGACGCGCTGGCACTCGGTGAGACGTCTGTCATGCGGTTAGTCTCGAACCTGAGTCATCGTTAAGGCCAGCCGGGTATCCCCCAGTACTCGGTCGTCGCAGATGGGATCGAGACCGTGACCAGTTCCGTGATCGTCAGTGGCGCCCGGACCCCGATGGGGCGCCTGCTCGGGAACCTCAAGCACCTGCCCGCCACCGCGCTCGGCGGCCACGCGATCGCGGCGGCCCTGCGGCGCGGCGGCGTCGCTCCCGAGCTGGTGCAGTACGTGATCATGGGCCAGGTGCTGCAGGCCGGCTGCGGCCAGATCCCGGCCCGGCAGGCCGCGGTGGCCGCCGGCATCCCGATGACCACGCCCGCGCTCACCGTCAACAAGGTGTGCCTGTCCGGCATCGACGCGATCGCCCTGGCCGACCAGCTCATCCGGGCCGGCGAGTTCGACGTGGTGGTGGCCGGCGGGATGGAGTCGATGACCAACGCGCCGCACCTGCTCACCGACCAGCGGCAGGGCCGCAAGTTCGGTGACGTGCTGGTGCGCGACCACACCGCCTTCGACGGCCTGATGGACCCGTGGGCCGGGATCTCGATGGGCGAGTCGACCGAGGCGAGCGGTGTCGGGCTCGGCATCACCCGCGCCGACCAGGACGCGTTCGCCGCGCTCAGCCACCAGCGGGCCGCCGCCGCCCAGCGCGAGGGCCGGTTCGCCGAGGAGATCACCCCGGTCCCGGCCGGCGGCCGCGGCGCCACCGAGCCGGTGGAGACCGACGAGGGTGTGCGGCCGGACACCACCGCCGAGTCGCTGGCCGGCCTGCGTCCCGCGTTCACCCCCGACGGCACCATCACCGCGGCCAGCTCGTCGCCGATCTCCGACGGCGCCGCCGCGGTCGTGGTGATGAGCAAGAAGAAGGCGAAACAGCTCGGTCTCACCTGGCTCGCCGAGATCACCGCGCACGGCAACGTCTCCGGCCCGGACAGCTCGCTGCAGTCCCAGCCGGCCAACGCCATCAAGCACGCCCTGCAGAAGGCCCGGCTCACCGTGGACGACCTCGACCTGATCGAGATCAACGAGGCGTTCGCCCAGGTGGTCCTCCAGTCGATGCGCGAGCTGAAGGTGGAGGAGGACATCGTCAACGTGAACGGCGGGGCGATCGCTCTCGGTCACCCGATCGGCATGTCCGGCGCCCGGCTGGTGCTGACCCTGGCTCTGGAGCTGCAGCGGCGCGGCGGCGGCATCGGCGCCGCCGGGCTGTGCGGTGGCGGTGGCCAGGGCGACGCCCTGATCATCAAGGTACCGTCGGCGTGACGGTGCGGCGCCCGGCCGCCGCGGGCGAGGAGGTTCAGCGGTGACCCGATCCCGGGACGTGCCCACTCTGGTCGCGAAAGCCCGGGAGGGCGACCCGCGCTCGGTGGCCCGGCTGATCAGCCTGGTGGAGAACGGCGACCCGGCCCTGCCCGAGGTCGCCGCCGCGATGGCGCCCCACGCGGGCCGCGCCCAGGTGATCGGCCTGACCGGCGCGCCCGGCGTGGGCAAGTCGACCACGACCAACGAGCTGGTCCGCGTCCTGCGCGAACAGGGCGCCCGGGTCGGCGTGCTCGCGGTCGACCCGTCCAGCCCGTTCAGCGGCGGCGCGATCCTCGGCGACCGGGTGCGGATGACCGAGCACACCGCGGACTCCGGCGTCTACATCCGCTCGATGTCCAGTCGCGGTCAGCTCGGCGGTCTCTCCGCGGCCACCCCGCAGGCGGTCCGCGTCCTGGAAGGCGCCGGCTGCGACGTCGTGCTCGTCGAGACGGTCGGGGTCGGCCAGGCCGAGGTCGAGATCGCCTCCCTCGCCGACACCACGCTGGTCCTGCTGGCCCCCGGCATGGGCGACGCCATCCAGGCCGTCAAGGCCGGCGTCCTGGAGATCGCCGACGTCTTCGTCATCAACAAGGCCGACCGCCCGGGCGCCGACGCCACCTACCGCGACATCCAGGGCATGCTCGCCCTCGGCGAGCGCGACCCGGGCGACTGGCGTCCCCAGGTGGTCCGCGCCGTCGCCGCCAAGGGTGAGGGCGTCGACGACGTGGTCGCCGCGATCGGCAAGCACCGCGACTGGCTGGAGAGCAGCGGCAACCTGCGCACCCGCCGGGAGCAGCGGGCCGCGGCCGAGGTCTCCGCGCTCGCCCTCGGCACCCTGCGGGCCCGGATGGGCGACCTGCGCGAGGGCACCACCCTGGGCGAGCTGGCCGCGCGGGTCGCCGCCGGCGACCTCGATCCCTACAGCGCGGCCGACGAGCTTCTCGCGAGCCTCGACGCGCGTCCCTCTCGCTGATCCTTTTCGGTACGCGGCCGCACGCCTCAGCCGAATCGGGCGAGCGTCTCGTCGATCAGCTCACGGTCCCAGTGCAGCGTCCCGTCGTGCAGGTCGGCGGCGACGCCGCGGAGCCAGGTGATCTCGGCGCGGAGCGCTGCCAGCCGGTACTCGTCCTCGATGAGGAAGATGCGGGGCAGCCCGGCCGGGGCCTGGGCGGTGATGGCGGCGGCCCGCTGCTCCTGCACCTCGGCGCGGCGTAGCAGCAGGTCCCGCGTCTCGGCCGGGGTGAGCAGCGGCAGGAAGGCCAGGGCGACCGGGAGCTCGGGGAACTCGCGGGCCGGCTCCGGCAGCATCTCGAGCAGCCAGCGGCGCAGGGTCGCCGCGCCCTCCTCGGTGACCTCGTAGACGGTCCGCTCCGGGCGCCCGGGTTCGCGGCTCGTCTCGCCGGCACGCGCCAGGTTCTCCCGGACCAGCCGGTCGAGGGTCTGATACACGCTGTTGCGCTGCGCCACGTTGACCAGCTGGTCCTGGCCGCGCTGCTTGATCACCTGCTGCATCCGGTACGGGTGCATCGGCGCCTCCACCAGCAGAGCCAGCAGAACCATCGCCAGAGGGGACCGCTTCATGGCGGCCAGCTTAGGCCTTGACGCGGCATAGTCACCTCATCAATAGTAATTTTATGACTAAGAGAAGAGCCCTGGTGATCGGCGGCGGCATCGCGGGCACCGCCACGGCCGTCGCGCTGCGGCACGCCGGCTTTGATCCGGTGGTCCACGAGGCGAAGGAGCGCGGCGCCGACGAGCGGGGCGCCTTCGTGACCCTCGCGGTGAACGGGGTCAACGCGTTGCGCTCGCTCGGGCTCGACCCGGCCCGGGTGCTGGAGCGAGGCTTCCCCACGCCGACGATCGCCCTGCGCGCGGCGTCCGGGCGGCTGCTGGCCGAGGTGCCGCTGGGCGGTCCGCTGCCGGACGGCACGACCACCGTGACGATCCGCCGCGCCGACCTCTACGCGTCACTGCGCTCGCAGGCGAAGGCGCACGACGTCCCGATCGTCTACGGCGGCCGCCTCGCCGGCGTCGTCAGTGGTGCCGGTGAGGTGACCGCGGCGTTCGAGGACGGCCGCACCGACTCCGCTGACCTGCTCGTCGGTGCGGACGGGCTGCACTCGCGTACCCGGGAGGTGTTGAATCCGCACGCGCCGGCGCCGCACTATCTCGGCCTGCTCAATGCCGGGGGTTTCACCGCCGGGCCGGTGGCCGGGCCGCCGGCCGGGGTGATGCAGATGGCGTTCGGGCGCCGGGCCTTCTTCGGGTGGGCGAGCGCGCCGGACGGCACGGTCTGGTGGTTCGCCAATCCACCGCGCAAGCGGCCGGTGGCGCCGGGCGAGTTCTCACCGGCTGCCTGGCGGGCCCACCTGCTCGAGCTGTTCGCGGGGGAGCCGGCCGGTGACCTGGTCGCGGCGTCCGACGAGATCCTGGGGCCGTGGAACACCCGGGATCTGCACCGGGTCCGGGTCTGGCACGACGATCGGGTGGTGCTGGTCGGCGATGCCGCACACGCCGTGGCGCCGTCCTCGGGGCAGGGCGCGTCGATGGCGCTGGAGGATGCCGTGGTTCTCGGTCACTGCCTGCTGGCACAGCCCGAGCTGCCGGCGGCGCTCGCCGCCTACGAGTCGGCGCGCCGGCCCCGGGTGGAGAAGGTGGTGGCGTACGGCCGGCGGTCCAGCAACACGAAGGTGCTGGGCCCGGTGGGGGCGGCGGTCCGGGACGCCGTGCTGCCGGTGATCATGAGGCGCCTGCATCGGCGCGGCGATCCGCAGGCCTGGATTCTCGAGCACCGGCTGCCTCACCTCGCCGCCAGCCGCTGACGCCACCGGTCGGGCGGGCGCGGGCCGGCGGCCCGCCGGGCGCTTCTCCGCCGCCGATCGGGCGGTTCGGGTCGACCGGCGGTGAGCTCACGAAGAGGCGTTGCCCCGGCGGCGTGGCGGTCGCCACCGGGGCCTTGGGGGGCCGTTCGGGTCCACTCTCCGTGATCAAGCGCTGGAACGACAGAACCGGTTAGCGGACATTCCGAAAGATTGATCTCAAGCTGACCATCCCGCCTGGGTCATAGCCTTAATGATCGTTCAGTTCTGCGCTACGGTGTCGGCATGGACGCTGCCGAGATCGCCGCCGGCCGGGAGCGCTGGCAACGGCGCTACGATGCGGCCCGCAAGCGGGACGCCGACTTCACCACGCTCTCCGGTTCGACGGTCGACCCCGTCTACGGGCCACCCGACGGCATGGCCTACCCCGGATTCGAGCGCATCGGCTGGCCGGGCGAGTTCCCGTACACCCGGGGGCTCTATCCCACCGGCTACCGCGGCCGGACCTGGACCATCCGCCAGTTCGCGGGGTTCGGCAACGCCCGGCAGACCAACGAGCGCTACAAGATGATCCTCGCGGCCGGCGGCGGCGGGCTCAGCGTGGCCTTCGACATGCCGACGCTGATGGGCCGCGACTCGGACGAGCCGCAGTCGCTCGGCGAGGTCGGCCACTGCGGCGTCGCGATCGACTCGGCCGCCGACATGGACGTGCTCTTCGAGGGCATCCCGCTGCAGGACGTCACCACCAGCATGACCATCTCCGGCCCGGCCGTGCCGATCTTCTGCATGTACCTGGTGGCCGCCGAGCGTCAGGGCGCCGACCTGAGCAAGCTCGACGGCACCCTGCAGACCGACATCTTCAAGGAGTACATCGCGCAGAAGGAGTGGCTCTTCGAACCGGAGCCGCACCTGCGCCTGATCGGCGACCTGATGGAGTACTGCGCGCGGGAGATCCCGAAGTACAAGCCGCTGAGCGTCAGCGGCTACCACATCCGCGAGGCCGGCTCGACCGCCGCGCAGGAGCTGGCCTACACGCTGGCCGACGGCTTCGGCTACGTCGAGCTGGGCCTGTCCCGGGGGCTGGACGTGAACACCTTCGCGCCGGGCCTGAGCTTCTTCTTCGACGCGCACGTCGACTTCTTCGAGGAGATCGCCAAGTTCCGGGCCGCCCGCCGGATCTGGGCCCGGCACCTGCGCGAGGACTACGGCGCCACCAGTGAGAAAGCACTGTGGCTGAAGTTCCACACGCAGACCGCCGGGGTCTCGCTGACCGCGCAGCAGCCGGTGAACAACGTGGTGCGGACCGCGGTCGAGGCCCTCGCGGCGGTGCTCGGCGGCACCAACTCGCTGCACACCAACGCGCTCGACGAGACGCTCGCGCTGCCCACCGACGAGTCCGCCGAGATCGCCCTGCGTACCCAGCAGGTGATCATGGAGGAGACCGGGGTGGTCAATGTGGCCGACCCGCTCGGCGGGTCATGGTACGTGGAGGCGCTCACCGACCGGATCGAGGCGGAGGCCGAGGAGATCTTCACCCGGATCCGCGAGCTCGGTCACGACGGCAGCCTCACCGCCGGCATTCTGCGCGGCATCGAGGACGGCTGGTTCACCGCGAACATCGCCGAGGCGGCCTTCGCCTATCAGCAGGCGGTCGAGAAGCGCGACAAGAAGGTGGTCGGGGTCAACGCGCACACCGGCACCGTCGCCAAGGAGCTCGAGATCCTGCGCGTGTCCCACGAGGTCGAGGTCGCACAGCGGCGCGAGCTGGGCGCTCGCAAGAGCAACCGCGACGGGGTACGGGTGAAAGCGGCCCTCGAGCACCTGGTGGCCGTCGCGCGGACCGGCGAGAACATGATTCCCGCCATGCTCGACGCGGCCCGTGCCGAGGCCACTCTCGGCGAGATCTGTGGCGTCCTCAAGGACGAGTGGGGGGTGTACCGGGAGCCGGCCCGCTTCTAGTCCCGGACCGGGGGCTGTGACGTCCGATATCGGGCGGCTGGTGGCGGCGCGAACAGGCTGGACAGCGTGCGAGACTAGGTAACCATGAGCGACCCACGGACCACTCCGTCGATCTTCACCCGCGGCGCGGTCGATCTCAGCACGCTGCGCCCCTCGGCCCCGGCCAAACCCGCCGCACCGAGCCGTCCCGCCTCGAACGGCGGCGACCCGGCCGGTGGCGCCCCCGCGACCGGCGCTCCGGTCCCGGGCACCGTCCCGGGCGTCACCCCGGAAACCGTCATCGAGGTCACCGAGGCGAACTTCCAGTCCGTCCTGGAGCGGTCGTTGACCACGCCGATCCTGCTGGACTTCTGGGCCGACTGGTGCGAGCCGTGCAAGCAGCTCTCCCCGGTGCTGGAGAAGCTGGCGGGGGAGTACGCGGGGGCCTGGCTCCTCGGCAAGGTCGATGTGGACGCCAACCCGCGGCTCGCTCAGGTCTTCCGGGTGCAGGGCATCCCGATGGTGACCGCGGTGATCGGCGGGCAGCCGGTCGAGGGCTTCACCGGCGTGCTGCCCGAGGCCCAGATCCGGCAGTACATCGACGCGGTGCTGAAGGCGGCCGGGGTCAGCGTGGCGGCCCCGGAGGACCCCCGGCTGGACGCGGCCGACGACGCCCTGATGACCGGCGACCTGGACGCGGCCGAGGCGGCGTACCGGAAGATTCTCGCCGAGTCGCCGGCCGACGCCGCCGCCGAGTCCGGCCTGGCGCAGGTAGAGCTCTACCGCCGGATCAGCGGCGCCGACCCGGCGACCGCGCTGGCCAAGGCCGAGGCCGACCCCGACGACATCGACGCCCAGCGGCTCGCCGCGGACATCGAGGTGCTCAGCGGTCAGGCCGAGCAGGCTTACGCGCGGTTGGTCGCCCTGGTCAAGCGAACCAGTGGGGACGAGCGCGACGCCGTACGCAAGCATCTGCTGTCGCTGTTCAGCGTGGCCGGTCCGGAGGATCCCGCGGTGGCGGGCGCGCGTCGCGCGCTGGCCAGCGCGCTCTTCTAGACCGCGCCTTTTCTAGCGAAGGGGGGCGTCGTGCGCCGCATCGCCGTTCTGGACGCGCCGTCCAATCTCGGCCTGCGCCCGCCGACCGCGACGTCGGTGCCGGGCTGCGCCAAGGCGCCCGGCGCCCTCCGCGATCAGGGCCTGATCACCAAGCTGCACGCCCGCGACGCCGGCTGCCTCACCCCGCCGCGGTACGACCCGGGCGACTGGCGTCCCGGCGACGGGGTGGCGCACGCGCAGGAGATCGCCGCCTACTCGCGGGCGCTCGCCGACCGGATCGGGACGATCATCGACGGCGGCGAGTTCCCGGTGGTGCTGGGCGGCGACTGCTCCATCCTGATCGGATCCGGTCTCGCCATGCACCGTCTCGGTGAGGCGGTCGGCGGCCGGATCGGCCTGGTCTTCGTGGACGGTCACTCCGACTTCCGGCATCCCGGCAACGCCTCCTACGTGGGTGCGGCGGCCGGTGAGGACCTGGCTCTGGTCACCGGCCGCGGGCAGGCCGACCTGGCCGCGATCGAGAGCCGCCGGCCGTACTTCCGGGACGTCGACGTGGTGGTCCTCGGCATCCGCGCCCAGGACGAGTACCGGCTGGACCTGCAGGCCGCCGGGATCGTGACCCGCCCGGTGCCGGCCCTGCGCGCCGAGGGCGCCGCCCGCAGCGCGCAGTGGGCCCGCGACCAGCTCGTCGACTGCGCCGGTTACTGGGTGCACGTCGACGTCGACGTGCTGGACCCGGCGGTGATGCCGGCGGTGGACGCCCCCGACCCGGGCGGCATCGCCTTCCCCGAGCTGGAGCTGCTGCTCAACGGGCTGGTCGAGTCGCCGCACTGCCTGGGCGTCGAGATCACCGTCTTCGACCCCGACTACGACCCCGACGGTCGGTACGCGGCGGAGATCACGTCCACCGTGGTCGCCGGGCTGGCGCCGGTCCGCACGACGGTTCCCCGGCCCGACCTGATCGCGGCCCGCCGGGACCTGGCAACCGCAGGCGCCGGGCCCGATCCGGAGTGGGAAGCCGAGCCGGAGCGGGAGGCTCCGGATCGGGAGGCTCCGGAGCGGGAGACGCCGGAGCCGCAGGCCGAGCCGCAGGCGCCGGAACCGTCCGCTGAGGAGGAGTCACCCGCTTCGGTCGTGGCTGAAAGTGATCAGCCCGACACGGATGCTTCGGATCTTCCTGGCGGGACCGGTGCGGCGGAGGAGGACACGGCTGAGCCGGCCGGCGACGAGGTGTTCGAGACCACGGCGCAAAGCGACGAACCGGTCGAACCCGCAGCCGTCGCGGTGGTGCACGGCGAGCCGGCGGAGCCCGGGAAGGACAGCGCGGGAGAGCCCGAGCGCGTGGACGTGCGGATGCTGTCGCGCCCGCTCGGCTCGGCGCCGCTGCTCGACTCGGAGCCGTTGCCCGCGACCCGGCCCGGCATGCTGCGGCCCCGGCCACCGCTGGATCCGCCGGCCGTGGGCGCCCTGCCGGCCCCGCCGCCCGGCTTCCCGAGCGGCGCGGCCTGAGAGCGACCCGCTGATCGTTACTTGTTCAGGTTGGTGAGGAAGCGCTGCACGATCGGGACCGCCGCCTCCGAGCCGGCGCCGCCCTGCTGCACCATCACCGCGAACGCCACATCACCCTGGTAGCCGACGAACCACGAGTGGGTCGCCTCCGACCCGGTCTGGAACTCGGCGGTGCCGGTCTTGCCGTGCACCGGCTTTCCGGGGACGCCGCGCAACGCCGTACCCGTGCCGCTCGTGACGACCTCGCGCATCATCGTGCGCAACGCGCCCACCGCGGCCTGGTCGAGCTGCGGGCCGGCGCTGCCGGCCTTGGCCGGCGCCGGGTCCAGGACCAGCTTGGGCGGCTGGGACTGGCCCTTGGCGACCGCCGCGGTCGCCGCGGCCATGGCGATCGGGCTGACCACCGTGCTGCCCTGACCGAAGGTGGCGGCGGCCAGCTCGGTCCCGGTGCCGCCGTCGGAGACCTGCCCGGTGTAGGCCTCGATGCCCAGGTCCCAGGTGCCGCCGATGCCGAGCGCGGTGGACGCCTCCTGGAGCCCGGCCGAGCCCAGCTTCGGCGCCAGCGAGGCGAACGCGGTGTTGCAGGACTTGGCGAAGTTCACGTGGAACTGCACCTTGCCGAGCGCCTGGTCGTGCGAGTTCTTGAAATCGCGGCCGTCCACGTTGAACGTCTTCGGGCAGTCGACGACCGTGTCCGACTTCACCGCGCCGCTCTTGAGCAGCCCGTAGGCGGAGACCATCTTGTAGACCGAGCCGGGCGGCACCTGGCCGGTCAGCGCCGTGTTCACCCCACCGGCGTCCGGCCCGTTCGCGGTGGCCAGCACCGCGCCGTCGCTGATCCGGATCGCCACCATCGAGCTGGGCTGCTTCTCCCCGGCGAGCGCCCGGTCGGCGGCGTTCTGGGCGGCGGTGTCCAGGGTCACCTTGATCGGCTTGCCGTCGACCGGTTCGGAGGTGAAGACCGGGGCGGCCTCGGTCTCGCCGTCGGCGGCCTCCCGGGAGATGTCCACCGACAGGCCGGGGGTGCCGCGCAGCACCGCGTCGTACTTCTCCTGGAGACCGCCGTGCCCGACCTGGTCGCCGACGGCCAGGGTCTCCGGGCGGGCCTCGATGTCCTCCTTGGTCGCCGGGTCGACGGTGCCGAGCAGCGCCCGGGCGAACTCGCGGGTCGGCGCGAGCTGCCGGGTCTCCTCCCGGAAGACGGTGCCGGGCAGCGGGCGGACCTCGGAGCGGATCTGGTTGTAGAGCGGCCGGCGCAGGGTGACCAGGTCGATGAAGGCACCCGGGTCGGCGGCGTCGATCTTGGCTTTCAGGCCGGCCATGTCCACCTGGACGTCGACCTTCTTGAACGCCGCGGTCAGGCCTTTCTGCAGCGCGGCCAGGTCGGTGATCTTCTCCGGGCTGACCCCGATCGTCACCACCTTCTGCGGGCCGAACAGGGCCTTGCCGTCCGCGCCCAGGATGCTGGCCCGCTGCGACGCCACCCGGCGCAGCCGGAGCTTGTCGCCGGCGGCCATCTCGGGCTGGACGACGGCCGGTTCCCAGATCACCCGCCAGCCGTCGCTGCCGGCCTTGGTGGTGCGCACGGTGCTGGGGTACGTCCAGCTCACCCCACCGGGCAGTGTCCACTTCAGGGTGATCGGCGTGGTCGCGTCGTCGCCGGTGGTCTTCGACTCGCCGGCCACCGTGACCTCGAGCGGCTGCGTGGCCAGGTCGCCGTAGAGCTCCCGGATGCCGGTCAGCACCTCGGGTGCGGCGATCTTGCCGCCGCCCGCGGTCACGAACCCGACGGCGTCGAGCTTGCCCGCCCGCCAGCCCTCGACGAAGGCCTTGACGGTGTCCTCCGGCGGATCCGCCGAGCATCCGGTCAACCCGGCCGTGACGAGCAGAAATAGCGCGGCCAGACCGGCGGAGGTGCGACGCATTACCGTTCCTTTCCCTGTGGGTAGAAAAGCAGCAACCCTGGGTAGCAGATCGAACCGTAGTAGGCACACGCCCGTCATGCTGACCCGCAGCGGGTGATACTCGGCAAACCGGCACATCACCGTGCTGGCACACCCGGGGTGTGAGGGGTGCCGGGCCGGTCGTTCTAGGCTGTGCTCGACACGTTCGAACCCACAGTGCCGTGGGTGAGGGGAGCGCCAGGCCATGGCTGTCGCCGACGAGGCAGCGACCGATGCTGATCAGACTGTGCCGACTTTTGTATCGGCCCGCCTAGGGACATCCACCGAATCAGGAGAGCTCGACGAGCCCCTGCCCGACGCCGAGCGGCTGGTGGCGCAGGCGGTGCAGCGAGCGGGTGAGGACCACACCACCGCGTCGCTGGTCGGCCGCTTCTGGCGGTTCGCCCCCGACGAGGAGCTGGTCGGTTATTCACCCGACGAGATGTACGCGGCGGCGCTGGAGCACCGCGAACTCGCGCAGAACCGGCTGCCCGGTGAGCTGAAGCTCGCCATCACCGAGCCGACCGGCCCGCAGGGGCACAGCGTCCTGCAGATCGTCACCGATGACATGCCGTTCCTGGTGGACTCGGTGATCGCCCTGCTCACCGCGCACAACCTGCAGGTCTACCTGCTGGTGCACCCGTTGATCGTGGTGCGCCGCGAGCCGCTCGGCGCGCTCGCCCAGCTGGAGTCCGAGGTCGAGCCGGACGACGCGATCGAGGGCGACCTGGTGGAGAGCTGGATCCGGATCGAGATCGATCCGGTGCGCCGCGCGGAGGCGCGCGACCAGCTGCTCAACGAGGTACGCCGGGTGCTCACCGACGTCCGGGACGCGGTGGAGGACTGGCCGCGGATGCGCCAGCGGGCGGTGGCCATCTCCGAGGAGCTGTCCGGGGTGACCTCCCTCCCGGTTCCGGACAAGGACGTCAAGGACTCGATCGAGCTGCTCAGGTGGCTGGCCGACGACCACTTCACCTTCCTGGGCTACCGCGAGTACCGGCTGGACGGCGGCGTGCTGAGCGCGGTGCCGGGTACCGGGCTGGGCATCCTGCGCGGGGCGAGCAAGCCGCGCAGGCTGGCCTCGGAGATGGCCCAGGAAGCCTACGAGCGGGCGCTCGAGAAGCGGCTCCTCGTGATCACCAAGGCGAACTCGCGGGCCACCGTGCACCGCTCCGCCTACCTCGACTACATCGGCGTGAAGGTCTTCGACGAGGCCGGCAACGTGACCGGCGAGCGGCGCTTCCTCGGCCTGTTCTCCAGCTCGGCCTACCGGACCAGCGTGCGCCAGCTGCCGGTGGTCAAGCGCAAGGTGCAGGAGGTGATGGACCGCTCCGGCCTGTCGCCGCGCGGCCACTCCGGCAAGGACCTGCTGCAGATCCTGGAGACCTACCCCCGCGACGAGCTGTTCCAGATCAAGACCGATGATCTGTACGAGGCGGTCATCGGCGTCCTGCGGATGGCCGGCCGCCGGCAGCTGCGCCTGTTCCTGCGCCGCGACCAGTACGGGCGGTTCATCTCCTGCCTCATCTACCTGCCCCGCGACCGGTTCACCACCGGTAACCGGCTGCGCATGCAGGAGATCCTGCTGCGCGAGCTGAACGGCATCGGCGTCGACTACACCACCCGGGTCACCGAGCGGATGCTGGCGCGGGTGCACTTCATCGTGCGCACCGACCCGGCCGCCCCGCCCGGGCAGATCGACCCGAACGTGCTGGCCGAGCTGCTCGCCGACGCGACCCGGATGTGGGACGACGACTTCTCCCTGGTGCTGGAGCGCAAACTCGGCGACGAGCCGGCGAAACGGCTGTTCAGCCGGTACTCGACGGCCTACCCGGAGAGCTACAAGAACAGCCACACCCCGTACGAGGGGATGCAGGACCTGGCCAAGCTGGAGCTGCTGGAGGAGCCCGGCCAGCTGGCGATGCACCTGTTCCGCCGGCGCCGGCTGGGGCCCGAGGGGACGCCCGAGCCGGACGAGCGCGACGTCCGTTTCAAGGTCTACCGCTACGGCGAGCCGATGATGCTCTCCGCGGTCCTGCCGGTGCTGCACTCGCTCGGCGTCCGGGTGACCGACGAGCGGCCGTACGAGATCCGCCGCGACGACGGCATCATCTACCTCTACGACTTCGGTCTGCTCCCACCGTCCGGGCACCGTGAGTTGTCCGAGGTACGGCCGCAGGTGGAGAACGCGTTCGCGGCCGCCTGGCGGGGCGAGGCCGAGGTGGACGGCTTCAACGAGCTGGTGCTGCGGGCCGGGTTCACCTGGCGGCAGGTCGTGGTGCTGCGCGCCTACGCCAAGTACCTGCGCCAGGCCGGCAACGTCTTCTCGCAGCGCTACCTGGAGTCGACGTTCACCGCGTACCCGGAGATCGCCGGCCTGCTGGTGCGGCTCTTCGAGACCCGCTTCTCACCGGCGCTGCAGATCGGCGAGGCCGAGCGGTCCCGCCGGGCGGCCGAGCTGCGCACCGAGATCACCGAGCTGCTCGACCAGGTGGAGAGCCTGGACCAGGACCGGATCCTGCGCTCGTACCTGACGCTGATCGAGGCGACCCTGCGGACCAGCTTCTTCCAGCGCGGGGCCGAGGGGCGCCCCAAGTCGTACGTGGCGTTCAAGCTCGACCCGCAGGCCATCCCGGACCTGCCGCAGCCCCGTCCTAAGTACGAGATCTTCGTCTACTCGCCCCGGTTCGAGGGTGTGCACCTGCGTTTCGGTGCGGTGGCCCGGGGCGGTCTGCGCTGGTCGGACCGGCGGGAGGACTTCCGTACCGAGATCCTCGGCCTGGTCAAGGCGCAGATGGTGAAGAACGCGGTGATCGTGCCGGTGGGCGCCAAGGGCGGCTTCGTGCTCAAGCAGAAGCCGGGCGACCGGGACGAGGCGGTGGAGTGCTACAAGCAGTTCATCACCGCGCTGATGGACGTCACCGACAACATCCTGAGCGGCAAGATCGTGCCGCCGCCGGACGTGGTGCGCCACGACGGCGACGACCCGTACCTGGTGGTGGCCGCGGACAAGGGCACCGCGACGTTCAGTGACATCGCCAACGAGATCTCGGTCCGCAAGGACTTCTGGATGGGCGACGCCTTCGCCAGCGGCGGCTCGGCCGGCTACGACCACAAGAAGATGGGCATCACCGCCCGCGGCGCGTGGGAGTCGGTCAAGAAACACTTCCGCGATCTGGGCGTCGACACCCAGACCCAGGACTTCACGGTGGTCGGCGTCGGCGACATGTCCGGCGACGTCTTCGGCAACGGTATGCTGCTGTCGCAGCACATCAAGCTGGTCGCGGCCTTCGACCACCGGCACATCTTCCTGGACCCCGGCCCCGACCCGGAGATTTCGTACGCCGAGCGCAAGCGCCTGTTCGAGCTGCCCCGGTCCTCCTGGGCGGACTACGACAAGTCCCTGCTCAGCGAGGGTGGTGGGGTCTACCCGCGCGGCGCCAAGTCGATCCCGGTCAGCCCGCAGGTGCGGGAGGTGCTCGATCTGGACGCCTCGGTGACCACGATCAGCCCGGCCGAGCTGATGCGGGCCATCCTCAAGGCGCCGGTCGACCTGTACTTCAACGGCGGCATCGGCACCTATGTGAAGGCGTCCGCCGAGTCGCACGCCGACGTGGGCGACAAGGCCAACGACGCGATCCGGGTCAACGGCTCCGAGCTGCGGGTCAAGGTGGTCGGCGAGGGCGGCAACCTGGGGCTCACCCAGCGCGGCCGGATCGAGTTCGCCCGTTCCGGCGGCCGGGTCTTCACCGACTTCATCGACAACTCGGCCGGCGTCGACTGCTCCGACCACGAGGTCAACATCAAGATCCTGCTGGGCGGGGCGGTCACCGACGGCGAACTGACCATGCCGGAACGCGACGAGCTGCTCGCCGCGATGACCGACGAGGTCGGCGCGCTGGTGCTGCGCGACAACTACGAGCAGGCGACCGCGCTCGGCAACGCCCGGGCCCAGGCGCACTCGCTGCTGCCGGTGCACCGGCGGATGCTCAAGTCGCTGGAGGAACGCGGCGAGCTGAACCGGGAACTCGAGGCACTGCCGTCGGACAGGGAGCTGGCGGCTCGGTCCGAGGCGGGGGACGGGTTGACGCCTCCGGAGTTCGCGGTGCTCCTGGCGTACGTCAAGATCAGTTTGGAGCGTGCGGTGCTCGCCGACGAACTCGTCGACGAGGCCTGGACCAACGACGTGCTCACCCGGTACTTCCCGACTCCGCTGCGGGACCGTTTCGCCGGCCGGATGGCCGGCCACCGGCTGCGCCGGGAGATCATCTCCACCGCGCTGGTGAACGAGGTGGTCAACCGGGGCGGCACCTCCTTCGTCTTCCGGGCGATGGAGGAGAGCGGGGCGTCCGCGGCCGACGTGATCCGGGCATACGTGGTGATCCGCGACGTCTACGGCCTGCGCGACATCTGGGCGGCGGCGGAAGCGCTCGACAACCAGGTGCCGACCGCGGCGCAGACACTCGTCTTCCTGGAGACGCGGCGGCTGCTCGACCGCGCCGTACGCTGGCTGGTCAGCACCCGCCGCTCGCCGATCGACGTGGCCGCCGAGATCGGCAAGCTGCGCCCCGGCGTCTCCGAGCTGCTGCCGCGACTGCCGCACCTGGTCGTCGGCGGCGAACGCCGCGCCCTGGAACAGCGGGTCGCCACGCTGGTCGAGAAGGGCGTGCCCACCGAGCTGTCGGAGGCGGTGAGCCGGGTCTTCTACGGTTTCGGCCTGCTCGACATCCTGGAGACCGCGGCCGCGATCGACCGCGACGCGGGCGAGGTGGCGGAGATCTACTTCGTCCTCTCCGAACGCTTCGGCGTGGACGCGCTGCTGTCGCACATCTCCCGGCTGCCGCGCGGTGACCGCTGGCAGACCCTGGCGCGCATGGCCCTGCGCTACGACCTGTACGCGGCGTTGGCGGCCCTGACCGCTGAGGTGCTGCAGTCGACCCCGTCGACGGCGACGCCGGAGGACCGGGTGTCGGAGTGGGAGCAGGTCAACGCGGCGTCGATCGCCCGGGCGTCGAACGCGATGGGCAACGTGGATGACTCGCCGGCCGACCTGGCGGCGTTGTCGGTGCTGCTGCGGCAGATCCGGACACTGGTCAAGACGTCGTCCGCGTCGTGAGGGTGGGGCGGCCGTCCGGCATCCGCCGGGCCGCCGCCCCCATCTGTCCCGCTCCCGGCCGCACGCCGGTCCCGGAGAAGGCATCGGGCCGGCGCCGGGCCGCGGCGTGTTCAGCTGCGGGAGGGCCGGCGAAGGTGGTGAGCCGGGCTGCGCGGGGCTGCTCCCGAAGCCCTGCGCGCCCGGCTCACCGTCTGCGTCGCGGTTCGTACTGGTCCCGAGCCGAGTTCCGCGACGTCCCCAGACCCACCTGCGCTCATGACGCTACGTGACAATCGGCACCTGTCGGAACCGTTGCGGTCACGGATTGTCCGTTCGGTTGGCCCGATTCATGCAGAAGATTCGCCCATTTACGACATAGCTGGCAATAGGCGCAAATCTCGTTACGCTAAGTGATGTCGTCGTTCCGTACGTCGTCGAGCAACTGCAGCACCTGCCGCAGGGCCGGGCGCAGCACGCGAAGCCGGGAAAGGCCGACCAACCGGTCGATCAGCGGGACCGCGCCGTCGATCAGCCGGCGGGTTCGCCGCTGCTGCGGGGAGTGGTCGTAGACCCAGAACAGGGTCACGCCCATCCAGCTCAGCCAGAGCAGCTCGGGCAGCCGCTCCCGTAACTCCGGGTCGACCTTCGCGGTGGAACCTTCCAGCACCTCCCGGAACAGGCCGATCGAGGCGTCCCGGGCCGGCGACGACTCCCGGGAGAACGGGCTCAGCGGCGACGTCGGCTCGGCCGCGGTCTTGAAGAACGTCGCCGCGAACGAGTGGTACGGCGCGTTGACGTCGACCCCGGCGTGCAGGACCCCGCGCAGCCGGGCCGCGAAGTCGCGCTCGCCGGCGAGCACCGGTGCCGCTGCCGCCCGGTGCTCGCTCTGCATCCGGTCGTAGAACCCCTGGATCAGGTGTTCCTTCGAGTCGAAGTAGTAGTACGCGTTGCCGACGGCGACCCCCGCCTCCTTGGCGATGGCGCGCATCGTGGTGTCCGCGTAACCCCGCTCCCGGAACAGGCGCAGCGCGGTCTCCAGGATCGCCTGCCGGGTCTGCTCGCCGCGGGCCCGCCGTGGCTTCTCGGTGGGCGGCCCCGCCGGGCCGTCAGCGGCAGCTGTCGTCACAGGCCTCACCGTATCCGGGCTCCCGGGTGGACCGCCGGACGGCCGACGCGGTGGCGATGAACCGGCGGGCCAGTGGCAGCATCGCCGGGGTCGCCAGGCGCTCGGCCATCCCGCGATAGCCGTCCAGCGCCCAGAGGCAGGCGAGCCAGGCGCCGTCGCCGGTGTAGACCTCGCCGGTGTCCGCGATCACCGTGAGATCGCGCAGCGTGGCGGCGTGATCCAGGGTCGGGAACCGCCGTCGTGCCTCGGCCGAGCCGGCCGGCAGGAACTCCAGCGGCACCAGGTGCAGACGCCCGGCCAGCCATCGGTGCGCGGTCCGGCAGATCGGGCACCCGGCGTCGTAGAGCACCGTGAAAGCGCCGATCCGGCCGGCCCCGTGACCGGCCGGATCGGTGGTCCCGCTCATCAGTCGCTTTTCAGGCGTGTGCGGGCGGCGGCATCGGCAGGCGGGCAGCCGGCGGCAGCGGCGGCGCGGCCTGCTGCTGGCGGAGCCGGCTGCGCCGGTAACGCCCCAGGAAGAAGACGTTGCAGAAGTGCAGGACGCCGAGGACCAGCAGCACCAGCCCGATCTTGAGCGACAGCGTCTCCAGCACCTCACTCGCACCGGCCACCGTCTGGTCGGAGCGCATCGCGACCGCCACATAGCCGAGGTTCAGCAGGTAGAAGCCCATGGTGAGGAGCTGGTTGACGGCCCTGGCGAGCCGGGCCTCCCCGAAGACCTCCTCCAGGAAGATCTGCCCGTTGCGGGAGAGCGTGGTCGCCACCCACACGGTCAACCCGATGCTGATCGCGAGGTAGACGAGATACATCAGGGCTTTGTGGTCCATGAACAACTCCACTTGAACGCGTTCAAATACCGATGTGCCGACCGTACGCCGTTTTTTGAACGTGTTCAAGTGGGTGCCGAAAACAGCCGGGCCCGGGATCGGGTCCGGCTGTCGAGGTCAGCGAGCCAGGCCGAGCGCTTCCGCCGCGGCCCGCCCGTTCGCCAGGCTGGCGCCGTGCGTGACGATGAAGGCCCGCGCGCCCTCCGGGCGCCAGTCCGACGGCCAGCCCATCTCGACCACGCCGACCGGGCGGGTGGCGGCCAGCTCGCCGACCAGCGCCCGTCCCGCCGGGGAGCTGTGGATGCGCCGGCCGACCACCACGATGGGCCGGTCGCCGGCCCGGTCGGCGAGCGCCTGCGGCGTGGTCGAGCCGGCCACCACCTCGATCTGCTCGGTTCCGTTGAGGTGCGGCTTCAGGCCCCACGGAACCCGGCCCTCGGCGATCGAGAAGCCGGCCTCCAGCTGCACCACCAGCGGGGACCGCAGGTCGGCGGGGGTGCCCTCGACGGTGACCGCGCGGCGGGCGGCGGCCACGCCGAGGTCGCCGTCGCGGTCGGTGGCCGGGCGGGGGCGGGAGCTCCACGCGGCCAGGGCGGCGGTGCGCGCGACCGCGCCCTCCAGGCGGGCCAGCGGCAGCCGGCCGTCGCCGACCGCGGCGACGATCTCGGTGGCGACCGCTTCGACCAGGGCGCGGTTCACGTCCGCGCCGATGCAGAGCAGGTCCGCCCCGGCGGCCAGGGCGGCCACCGCGGCGCGGGGGATGCTGCCGGCCGTTCCGGCGGCGCCGCGCATCTCCAGGGCGTCGGTGACGATCACGCCGCGGAAGCCGTACTCGCCGCGCAGCAGGTCGGTGAGGGCGGCCCGGCTGAAGGTCGCCGGAAGGTCGCCGGTGAGGGCCGGCACCCGGATGTGCGCGCTCATCACGGCCTGCGCCCCGGCCGCGACGGCTGCGGCGAACGGCGGCAGGTCGCGGGCGTGCAGCGTCGCCAGCGGTACGTCGACCGTCGGCAGCTCCAGGTGCGAGTCGGTGACCGTGGCGCCGTGCCCGGGGAAGTGCTTGGCGCACGCCGCGACGCCGGTCGACTCCAGCCCGGTGATGGCCGCGCCGGCGTGCCGGGCGACGAGCGCCGGGTCGGCCCCGAACGATCGGGTGCCGATGATCGGGTTGTCGTCGGCGGTGTTGACGTCGACGGTCGGCGCCAGGTTCAGGTTCACCCCGGCGGCGGCCAGGTCGGCGCCGATGGCCGCGTAGACCAGCCGGGTCAGCTCCGGGTCGTCGACCGCGCCGAGCGCCGCGTTGCCCGGGTACGCGCTGCCGGTCCGGTGCCCGAGCCGGGTGACGTCGCCGCCCTCCTCGTCGATGGCGATCAGCGCGTCCGGCCGGGCGGAGCGCAACCGCGTGGTCAGGGCTGCCAGCTGGCCCGGGTCGGCGACGTTGGTGCCGAACAGGGTGTGGCCGGCGAGTCCCTCGGCGAGCAGTTCGAGCGCCCAGTCCGGGGCGGAGTGCCCGGGGAAAGCGGCGAGCAGGGTGTGCAAGGCGAGGCGGCGGAGGCCGGAGTCGGTCGACATGTTGTCCTTCCGATGACGCAAAACTGGTCCAGGAGGCCCGCGAGCTGCCATGATCGCTCGGAGTCGATGAGCCACCCTGCGGCTCGGCGGCGTTGCCGACCGTTACGCTGCGGCTGCGTGTCGTGCGCCGACACTGTAACAGGAAAGAATCTTTAGTATTAGGGGACGAACGCTTATGGCCGCCACCCGCCTACCGGGCACGCCCCGGCTGCTGCGCGCACTCAACGACCGTGCAGCGCTGGACCTGCTGCTCACGCGCGGTCCACTGACCCGCGCTCAGCTCGGCGAGCTGACCGGCCTGAGCAAGGTCACCGCCTCGCAGCTGGTCGAGCGGCTGGAGGAGCGCGGCCTGGTCCGGCGGGTCGGTGAGCAGGCCGGCGGCCGCGGGCCGAACGCGCAGCTCTACGCGGTCACCCCGACCAGCGCGCACGTGATCGGCGTGGACGTCGGCCCGGACTGCGTCGTCGCCGCCTGCGCGGACATCACCGGCGCGATCACCAGCCGGGTCGAGCAGAGCACCAAGGACACCGACGACCCGGTCGGCGTGGTGCACAACGCGGTGGTGCAGGCCGCCGGCGAGGCCGGCACCGACATGTCCTCGGTACGCCGGGTCGTGCTCGGCACCCCCGGTCTGGTGGACCCCGAGTCGGGGGAGATCTCCTTCGCCCACGACCTGCCGCGCTGGCACCGCGGCCTGCTCGCCGAGCTGCGCCGGGACCTGAGCACCCCGGTCTTCTTCGGCAACGACGTGAACCTGGCCGCGGTCGCCGAGTCCAGCACCGGCGCGGCGACCGGGGTCAACGACTTCGCGCTGGTCTGGATCGGCCGCGGCGTCGGTCTCGCGACGGTCATCGCGGGCCGCCTGCACCAGGGCGCCACCGGCGCCGCCGGTGAGATCGGCTACCTGCCGGTGGCCGGCGCCGAGGTGCCGCACAACGCCTCCCGCCGCGGGGTGAAGGGCGCTTTCCAGGCGATCGCCGGCGCCGACGCGGTCAAGGCGATCGGCAAGCAGTTCGGCTTCCGCGGCGCCGAGGCGGCCGACGTGGTGCGTGCCGCGGTGGCGGCCGGCCCGGCCGGCGATCCGGTGCTCGACGAGCTGGCCCGCCGCCTCGCCCTCGGTGTGGCCGCCACCTGCGTGGTGCTCGACCCGCCGCTGGTCGTGCTCGCCGGTGAGGTGGGCCGGGCCGGCGGCGCCGCCCTGGCCGACCGGGTCGAGCGCGAGGTGGCGGCGATCACCCTGGGCTCGCCCAAGGTCGTGGTCACCGGCGTGGCCTCCGAACCGGTGCTGCACGGCGCCCTCCGCACGGCTCTGGACGCGGTCCGCGACGAGGTCTTCGGGTCGACGACCGACTGAGTGTGCCGAGTTCGGGTGCGAATCGCACCCGAACTCAACACGCTGGATGGAGACCCGGCACGCCGTCTCGTTCCGATGCGGGCACGTGGTTGGATGGATGCGTGCTGGAGGCTGCCGTACCCATTCCGCCCGACGAGGACACCGTCATCGCCTTCGACCGCGTCAGCGTGGTCCGCTCGGGGAATCACCTGGTCCGTGACCTGTCCTGGCAGGTCGAGCTGGATGAGCGCTGGGTGGTGCTGGGCCCGAACGGTGCGGGCAAGACGACCCTGCTCAATCTCGCGTCCGCGCGGCTGCACCCGACCCGCGGCACGGCCTACGTGCTCGGCGAGCGCCTCGGCCGCACCGACGTCAACGAGCTGCGCACCCGGGTGGGCATCACCACCGGCCGGTTCGCCGACCAGGTGCCGCCGACCGAGCGGGTGCTCGACGTGGTGGTCACCGCCGCGTGGTCGGTGGTCGGCCGGTGGCGGGAGAGCTACGACCCGCAGGACGAGGCCCGCGCCCGCGAGCTGCTCGACCAGCTCGGCATGACCGGGTTCGCCGACCGCGAGTTCGGCACCCTCTCCGAGGGCGAGCGCAAGCGCACCCAGATCGCCCGGGCGCTGATGACCGACCCCGAGCTGATGCTGCTCGACGAGCCGACCGCCGGGCTCGACCTGGGCGGCCGGGAGACGCTGATCGGCCACCTCGCCGAGCTGGCGATGGACCCGGACGCCCCGGCCATGGTGCTGGTCACCCACCACGTCGAGGAGATCCCGCCGGGCTTCACCCACGGCCTGCTGCTGCGCGAGGGCGTGGTGGTCGCCTCCGGCCTGCTCGGCGAGGTGATGACCGCGGAGAACCTGACGAAGACCTTCGGCCTGCCGCTGGTGGTGGACCGTTTCGGCGACCGTTTCACGGCCCGGGCCGGCTAGATGTCGCCGCGGATCGTCGTCGCCGGCAGCGCCAACATGGACCTGGTCGGCCTGGCGCCGCGCCTGCCCCTGCCGGGCGAGACGGTGCTCGGCGACGACTTCGTGATGGCGCCCGGCGGCAAGGGGTCGAACCAGGCGATCGCGGCCGCCCGGGCGGGCGGCGCGACCACGTTCCTGGGCGCGATCGGGTCGGACTCGTTCGGGGTCACCCTGGGCGCCCGGCTCACGGCCGCCGAGGTCGACACCCGATGGGTACGGACGAGTTACGGCAGCTCCGGCGTGGCCGTGATCATGGTGGACCGGGACGGGGAGAACTCGATCCTGGTGAGCCCGGGCGCCAACCGTACGTTTGTGGATCTGACCACTGACGAGCGCAAGGTGATCGCCGAGGCCGACGTGCTGCTCTGCCAGCAGGAGATTCCGATGGCGACGGTCCACGCCGCGCTGCGGGCCGGCCGCGCCGCGGGCACCCGCACCATCCTGAACGCCGCGCCCGCCATGGACCTGCCGGACGGCCTGCTCGACGAGGTCGACCTGCTGGTGGTCAACGAGATCGAGGCGCGGGCGATCACCGGCCGCGCCGAGCCCGACATGTCCGCGCTGCTGGCGCTGGTCCCGCGGGTGGTGCTCACGCTCAGCGGCGCCGGCGCCCGGTTCGCCGACCGGGAGGGCCGCGACGAGCACGTGCCGGCGTTCCGGGTCGAGGTCGCCGACACCACGGCCGCCGGTGACGCGTTCACCGGCGCCCTGGCGGTCGCCTGGGGTGAGGGCCGCGACCTGGTCGACGCGGTCCGCTGGGCCAACGCGGCCGGCGCGGTGTGCGTGCGGAAGGTGGGCGCCAGCGGCGCGCTGCCCGAGCGCGCCGAGATCGACGCGCTCTACGGCGGCTGACCCTCAGGACTGCCGGGCGGTGGTGAGGAAGCGGGTCACCTCGGCCCGCAGCACCTCGGCGAGCTGGGAGAGCCCGGCGTTGCCGGCCGCGCCACCGCCGTCCACCGCCGCGGCGATCCCGTCGATCAGGCTGCTGATCTCGCGGAAGCTGCGGCTGACCCCCTCCAGCACGCCGACCGCGTCGGCGGCCGCCTGCTGCACGGTGCTCACCTGGCCCATGATCTCCTCGCTGGAGGAGCTGGTCTCGTTCGCCAGGTTCTTCACCTCGCCGGCCACGACCGCGAAGCCCTTGCCCGCCGCGCCGGCCCGGGCCGCCTCGATGGTGGCGTTCAGCGCCAGCAGCCGGGTCTGCGAGGCGACCTGGTTGATCAGGTCGACGGCGTCGCGGATCTGGTCCGAGGCGGTCCGCAGCGAGGTGACCGTCTCCAGGCCCCGCTCCGCGTCGCTGACCGCGCCGCGAGCGAAGTTGGCCAGCCCGTTGGCGGACGCGCCCATCTCGGTGGCCGCGGTGGCGACCTGCTCCGACACGGTCAGGACCGCCGACTCCAGTTCGTCGGCGAGGGCCAGCCGGGCCCGGTCACCCTCGGCGATCCGGTCGGCGTTGCGGCTCATCGCGTCGAGCGACTGGTTGACCTGTTCCGCGGAGAGGCGGAACGCCCCCTGCAGGCCGGTGGTCAGAAACCGCCGGTAGAACCGGCCTTCGGCGGCGGCCGCTGAGGCGGCGCCGGCCTCCCGGACGAACGCGTCGATGCGGTCCAGCAGGTCGTTCACCGCGGTACGGGTGGCGATCGCCGTCTCGGTCTCCCCGATCGGCGGCACCCGCGCCTCGAAATCCCCGGCCGACACGCTGCGGAACGCGGTGGTGATCGCCCGCAGCGCGTCGTCGTTGCCCGGCGCCGGCCGCGGGTCACCGCCGCGCCTCACCGGAGCGCCCCGTTCGTCAGCGACCAGACCAGTTCGTCGTACTGCTGCCCCCGCTCGCGCAACTCGTTCTGCAGGGCCTGCCAGCCCGCCTCGACCGCGGCCTTGGTGTGGTTCTCCCGCGCCTCCACGGTGCGCAGGCGGGTGTAGAGCTCGCTGACCGCGCTGATCGCGGCCGGGCTCGGGCGGCGGCGGTTCGAGTGGTAGCCGATCACCCGCCCGGAACTGTCGTAGGAGGGGGTGACGTGCGCCAGCACCCAGTAGTGCGCGCCGTCGGCGGCCAGGTTCAGCACGTAGGCGAAGATCTCCCGCCGCTCCGCGAGCACGTCCCAGAGCAGCTTGAAGACGGCCCGTGGCATGTCCGGGTGCCGGATCACGTTGTGCGGCCGGCCGACCGCCTCGTCCTCCCGCAGCGCGGAGATCCGCAGGAACAGCTCGTTGGCATAGGTGATCACACCACGCTGATCGGTCTTGGTGACGATCATCTCGTTCTCACCGAACGTGCGCTCGACCCCGGTGGGCCTGACCTCGGTCGCTCTCATGGTTTCTTGATCGTCGCCAACCGGTGCGCCTCGCACCGGCGAAATCACGGAAATCAGCGGGAGACGCGCAGCGCCCAGGCGATCAGCGGCACCTGCAGCGGCAGCCGGCCGTAGGCGACGGCCCGGCGCGCCGGCGAGGCGTGCCGCCAGTCGACGGCCATCTTGACGTTCGCCGGGAAGACGGCCGCGAACAGCACGGCGGCGGCCAGGCCGCCGGACCGGCGGGTGCGCGGGTGCGCCACGGCGGCGGCGACCGCCAGTTCGGCGGCCCCGCTCAGGTACGTCCAGGTGCGTGGCGACCCGGGCAGCGACCGGGGCACGATCGTGTCGAACGGCTTCGGTGCGGCGAAGTGCAGCGCGCCCATCGCGCCGAGGAACGCCGCCAGGCTCACGGCGTCGCGCCTCACCGGCGGACCGCCGGCTCCAGGGCCCGCTGCAAGGCCCGGTAGATCCGGCCGAAGCGTTGCGCGTTGTTCGTCCGCAGCAGCAGCACGTCACCGCCGCGCACCCGGCCCCAGATCTCCAGGTTGCGGCTGCCCCGGTCGTACGACTGGTCGACGCGCTCCAGCATCAGGTCGGCCACCGGCACCACGGCCAGGCCGAGCAGCAGGCCGCCGACCAGCAGCGCCAGCGTGGTGCTGAGCTCGGCATCGACGAGCAGGGCGATCGCGACGGCGAGCCCGCCGAGCAGGAGTGGCAGGAGGATGGTCAGGCCGAGCGCGCCGCGCCAGGCGATCACGCCCCAGGAGCGTGCGCCACGCGTGTACCACACCTGGATGAGCTCGGGGAGCCGGAAGTCGCGGCCGTTCATCCACACGCCGGATGACGTGATCAGCACTTCCGGATCCCGGTAGTAGGTGGTCATCTTCTCCTCCCCAGGGAACCCAATGTAGTTCGTACCCGTCGTAGGCTGACGGCGAAACGGCTCGATGCGAGGAGGCACGGGTGGGCGAGTTCGTACGGCTCGAGGTTGCGGACGGTATCGGCACGATCCGGCTCGAGCGGCCACCGATGAACGCGCTGAACACCCAGGTCCAGGAGGAGCTGCGGGAGGCGGCCCAGGCCGCGTCCGGCGACCAGTCGGTGCGTGCCGTGGTGGTCTGGGGCGGGGAGAAGGTGTTCGCCGCCGGCGCCGACATCACCGAGTTCACCTCGGTGACCTACCCGGACATGGTGGCCCGCGCGGGTGCGCTGTCCAGCGCGTTCGACGCGGTCGCCCGGATCCCGAAACCGGTCGTCGCCGCGATCACCGGCTACGCGCTGGGTGGCGGCTGCGAGCTGGCGCTGGCCTGCGACTGGCGGGTGGTGGCCGAGGACGCGAAACTCGGCCAGCCGGAGATCAAGCTCGGCATCATCCCGGGCGCCGGCGGCACCCAGCGACTGGCCCGTCTGGTGGGTCCGGCCCGGGCCAAAGATTTGATCTTCTCCGGCCGGATGGTGGACAGCGCCGAGGCCCTGCGGATCGGTCTCGCCGACCGGGTCGTCCCGGCCGCCGAGGTGCTGGAGGCGGCGATCGCGCTGGTCCGCCCGTTCACGACCGGCCCGGCGCTCGCTCTGCGCGCCGCCAAGCAGGCGATCGACGGCGGGCTGAGCATGGATCTCGCCGCCGGCCTGGCGCTGGAGTCGCATCTGTTCGCCGGTCTGTTCGCCACCGACGACCGGGTGGAAGGAACCACCGCTTTCGTCGAGAAGCGCAAGCCGAAGTTCACCGGCAGGTAGTGGATCAAACGGTTCCCGCCGGTGGGTGAGATTTGCTCACGACGGTGGAGATCGTGCGTTCGACACGCGCGGCCAGCCACTCCAGGGAGGTCGTGAACAAATCTCATTGCCTAGACTGCGGTCATGTCCATCGACCAGGGTGGTCCGAAGCGGTACGCCCTCGGCATCGACTTCGGCACCTCGAACACCGTCGCCGTGGCGCGATGGCCGGACGGCCGTGCCCGCCCGATCCTGGTCGACGGCTCACCGCTGCTGCCGTCCGCCGTCTACGCCGACGCCGCGGGAAACCTGCTGGTCGGGCGGGACGCGGTGCACAGCGCCCGGCTGGATCCGGCCCGGTTCGAGCCGAACCCGAAACGCCGCGTCGACGACGGCCTGGTGCTGCTCGGTGAGCGTGAGTTCGAGGCCGTCGAGCTGATCGCCGCGGTGCTGGCCCGGATCACCGAGGAGTGGCACCGCGCGGTGGGGCCGTACCGGCCGCAGACCACGCTCACCTGCCCGGCCAGCTGGGGCGCCGCCCGGCGTACCTTGCTGGCCGAGGCCGCCGCGCGGGCCGGCCTGGAGGGCGCCCGCCTGGTCGCCGAGCCGGTCGCCGCCGCCACCTACTTCGCCGAGGTGCTCGGGCGCGACGTGCCGATCGGCTCGGTGGTGATCGTGCACGACTTCGGCGCGGGCACCTTCGACGCGAGCGCGGTGGCCCGCACCGCCGAGGGCTTCGAGGTGCTGGCTGTGGACGGCCGCGACGACCTGGGCGGCCTGGACGTCGACGCCGCGGTCGTGGAGCACCTGCGCACCGACGAGTGGTCCCGGCTGATGGAGCCGGCCACCGTCGAGGAGCGGCGGGCCCGCCGCCAGCTCTGGGACGACGTGCGGATCGCCAAGGAGCGGCTGTCCCGGGCGCAGTCGGCCGACTTCGTGGTGCCGCTGCTCGACACCGAGGCGCACCTGACCCGCGAGGAGCTGGAGACGGTCGCCCGGCCGGTGCTGGAGCAGACCGTCCGGGTCACCAAGAACCTGCTGCGCTGGGCCGACCTGCCGGACGGCCGGCTGGCCGGGGTGTTCCTGGTCGGCGGCGCGAGCCGGATCCCGCTGGTCGCCACGCTGCTGCACCGCGAGCTGGGCGACCCGCCGGTGGTGATCGAGCAGCCCGAGCTGGTGGTGGCCGAGGGCAGCATCCTGGCCGGCGCCGCGCTGCTGGCCACCGAGCCGGCCGCGCCCGGGCCGACCGAGGAGCTGCGGCTGCCGTCGAAGAGCCTGCCGAGCGCGACCGGCCTGATCACGCTGAACGGCAAGTCCGCCGAGCCGGCCGGGCCCACCGTGGTCGTCGCCGACCGGGCGGAGGTGGAACCGGGCTCACCCACCGTGGTGGTCGCCGACCGGGCCGAGGCCGAGGCCGGGCCGGGCACGCCGGAGGACGAGCAGGCCACGGCGGTGCGAGTCGAGCGGCCGGAAACCGATCAGGCGACGGTGGTGCGGGCCGAGGAACCGGCCCGCGCCGAGGGCGAGCAGGACACGGTCGTCGCTGCCACGCGGACCGGCGAGCCCGGCACCGGCCGGCGCGAGATCGACCAGAAGGCGACCGCGACGACCGAGCGGACGGACGACGAGGAGCACGCCGAGGCGGCGGCCGAGGAGGCACTGCTGCCGAAACGGACCAAGCGCCCGGTCACCGACGAGGTGGACGAGGCTGACATGCCGCCGCACCTGCGGCCGCCGGTCGACCCCTGGCCGCACGCCGACCCGTCGACCTGGCGGCCCGACCCGGACGCGACGGCGGCCACCCCGCCGCCCGGCACCAGCGACTGGACACCCGGCAAGAGCTGGCAGCCCGTACCCCCGCCGAGGAAACCCGGACCACCGTCGCGGGGGAACCGGCCCACCACGCCGGTGGTGGCGCATGCGCGCCCGATCGCTCCGGTCGCGGCGCAGCCGCGACCGGTCTCGCCGGCGGTGGGCTCGGCCCGGCCGGTCGCGTCGGCGCGGGCCGTGGGCGCCGC
>NZ_JBEZZB010000041.1:53233-66608 GCF_040638955.1 Actinoplanes sp. NPDC024001 | reverse complement strand
TGCCACCGCATTCGCCACGGCCCGGAACCTGTTCCCGACGCGGGACCTGCATCTCGTCGCCGTCGGCGACGACACCACCCAGCCCGCACCGCAAAGCCGGCGGTGAGCTGCGCGCAGGCGGCCCGGGCCTCGCGGGCCGCGTCCGGCCAGCCGCCGGTCAGGGTGAGCAGGGCGACCCGGTGCACCCGGCACATGCCGCGGTAGGCGCCGGTGAACTCGGGCTGGGCGTCGCACCAGGCGGCGAGGGCCCGGGTCCACTCCTTGGCCCGGCGCAGTTCGTGCAGGTCCTGGCAGGCGCCGATGACCGCGCAGTAGATCATGCCGGTGGCGCGGGCGGTGAGCAGGCCGTCGACGGCGGCCACCATCGCCTCGTCCAGCTGGGCGAGGCCCGCGGCGACCTGGTCGTGGGTCAGCAGGGCGATGCCGTAGAGCATCGCGGCGGCGGCGTTCAGGTCGGCGTCGCGCTCGGGGCTGACCTTCGCGGCCAGCCGGGTGGCGGTCTCCAGCAGCGCGCCGTTCCGGCCGGCCCGCAGGTGCTGCTCGCCGGCGAGCAGGTCCAGATAGCCGTGTTCGGGTCCGGGCGGGACCGAGGTGGCGAGTTGCACGGCGCGGGACTGCCAGGCGTTGGACTGGCCGAGGTCGCCGGCCCAGAACAGCGCCTTGCACAGCCAGTAGGCGCTGCGCAGGGCGGGACCGGTGGCGCCGGCGCGGACGTGTCCCAGGTAGGCGCGCCGTAGCAGCCGGACGGCCTCGTCGCCGCGGCCGGACATCTCGGCGGCTTCGGCGGCCGGTTCCAGGTCGGACAGTTCGAGCGGGGCGATCGCATCTGCACGTGCGAACAGGGTGTAGGCGCGGAGCCATTCCTGGCCGGCGTACGCCTCCCGGGCCAGCTGCGGATCGCCCGCCGATTCCACGGCCGTTGCCTCCTTCCCTTCGCACGATACGGGCGGACACTGACGGGTATGGGATTCCGCATCCTGGCCGACGCGACCATGCTGGTCCACTTCGCGTTCCTCGCGTGGGTGGTGTTCGGCGGTTTCCTGGCCTGGCGGTGGCCGTCGGCGATCTGGGCGCACCTGGCTGCCGCGCTGTGGGGCCTGTCGTCCGTGGTGTTCGGCCTGCACTGCCCGCTGACCTGGGTGGAGGAGCGGGCCCGGGAACGGGCCGGCGAGGCGGGGCTCAGCGGTGGTTTCATCGACACCTACCTGACCGGTGTCATCTACCCGGAGCGGTACGCCGGGCTGGCGCAGGCCCTGGTGGCGGTGACGGTGGCGGTGTCGTGGGCGGGCGCCGCCCATCGCCGGCGGGTCAGAGCACGGCGGCCAGAACTGTCGTGACGGTGCGGTGCACGTCGTCGTCGCCGGGCCGGGCGCCGGTGCGGTCGGCGAAGAGCAGGTGCCCGCTGCCGATCAGCACGGCGGCGAGCGTGGCGACGTCGGCGTCCGCCGCGATCCGGCCGAGGTCACGTTCCTCGGCGAGGTAGCCGGCGATCATCTCGGCGGCCTCGGTGAGCACCGGGACGCCGGCCGGCCAGGTGTCGCGGAGCCGGGCGCGCAGCTCGTCGCGGAAGGTGATCAGGGCGACGATCGCCACGGCGACCGAGCCGAACAGGGCGCTGAGCGCGGCGGTGAGGTTGCCGGTGACCGTGCCGGTGCCGGCGGCCTCGCGCAGCTCGGCGGCCTGGGTGTCCATCCGGCCGGAGCGGTCCAGCACGTACTCGGCGAGGAAGGCGTCGAAGTCGGCGAAGTGCCGGTGCAGGACGCCTTTGGCGCAGCCCGCCTCGTCGGTGACGGCACGGCTGGTGAGGCCGTGCGGGCCGTCGCGCAGCAGGATCCGGTCGGCCGCGCCGAAGAGCTGGTCGCGCACGTCACGCAGGGCCACACCGGTCGGCACGGACGGCTCCCCCTCCACAAGTGGGCAGTTGCCCACTATGGTGGGCACATGCCCACTCTACCGAGCAGCCCGCACGAGCAGCGGCGGATGGCGCAGTCCTTCGGCGTCGACGCCGCGCGTTACGACCGCACCCGCCCGCCCTATCCCGGCGAGCTGATCGCCCGGATCGTCGCCGCGGCGCCCGGCGCCGACCTCGCCGACGTCGGCTGCGGCACCGGGACCGCCGCGCGGCAGTTCCAGGCGGCCGGCTGCCGGGTGCTCGGCATCGAGCCGGACGAGCGGATGGCCGCCTTCGCGCGGGAGCGGGGCCTGCCGGTCGAGACGGCCCGCTTCGAGGACTGGGACCCGGCCGGGCGCCGGTTCGACGCGGTGGTGGCCGGCACCTCGTGGCACTGGGTGGATCCGGTCGCCGGCGCGGTCAAGGCGGCCGGGATCCTGCGGCCGGGCGGCCTGTTCGCGGCGTTCTGGCACGTGCCCGAGCCGCCGGCGGCGGCCACCGCGGCGCTGGGCGCCGAGGTCCGGCGGGTCCTGCCGGACCTGCCGTTCGATCTGACCCGGCGCGCCGACGGCTACGGGCCGCTGGTGGACCGGGCCGTCGGCGGGCTCCGGCAGGCCGGCGGGTTCGGCGAGCCGCAGACGTGGCCGTTCCCGTGGGAGCGGCGCTACACCCGGGCCGAGTGGCTCGACCAGCTGCCGACCTCCGGCATCCTGACCCGCCTGCCCCCGGGCCCGCTGGCCGAGGTCCTCGACGCCGTCGGCGCCGCGATCGACGACGAGTTCGTGGTGCGCTACCGCACGGTGGCGGTGACAGCGACTAGGTGAGCAGGGAGTCCTCCGGCCCGCTGCTGCCGGCCGGGTACTCCAGCAGCGGCACGTCACCGGCCCGCCAGGCGGCGACCACCGGCTCGACGATGCGCCAGCACTGCTCGGCGGTGTCGCCGCGCACCGACAGGGTCGGGTCGTTGTCGAAGACGCCGCGCAGCACCTCGCCGTACGGCGGCAGGTCGCCCGGGCCGAAGGCGGCCTCGAGGCTGACCGGGTCCAGCTCGAACGGGTCGCCCGGCCCGTTGATGTTGAAGTCGAGCGCGAGCCGGTCCGGCCCGAACCCGATCCGCAGCCGGTCCGGCTGGTCGCAGCCGTACAGCCCGTCCGGGATCCGGGGCGGCCGCTTGAAGGTGATCACGGCCTCCTTGCGGCTGCTGCCGATCGCCTTGCCGGAGCGCAGCCGGAACGGCACCCCGGCCCAGCGCCAGTTGTCCACGGTGACGACCAGCTCGGCGAGGGTCTCGGTGCCCCGGGACGCCTCGACGCCGGGCTCCTCGGCGTACCCCGGCAGTTTGCGCCCGTCCAGCTCGCCGGCCGTGTAGCGGGCCCGGCGGCTGCAGGCCGCCGGGTCGTCGCTGAACGGCCGGGTGGAGCGCAGCACGTCTGCCTTGCGGTCGCGGAACTCGGCGGCCTCCAGGGTGGTGGGCGCCTCCATGGCGAGCAGCGCGAGGATCTGCAGCAGATGGCTCTGGATCATGTCGGCGAGCGCGCCGGCGTGGTCGTAGTAGCCGGCCCGGCCCTCCAGGGCGAGAGCCTCGTCGAAGACGATGTCGACCGAGGCGATGTGGCCGGCGTCGAGCACCGGCTCGAAGATCCGGTTGGCGAAGCGCAGGCCGAGGATGTTGAGCACGGTGGACTTGCCGAGGAAGTGGTCCACCCGGTGGATGCGCTCCTCGGGCACGAGCCGGGCCAGCACCCGGTTCAGGGCGGACGCGGCGTCGCCGTCGATGCCGAACGGTTTCTCCAGCACCAGGCGGGTGCCCTCGGGCAGGTCCAGCTCGGTCAGGGCGTCGCAGGCGCGGGCGGTGACGGCCGGCGGCAGCGCGAAGAAGATCGCCGCCGGCCCCTCGGCGGCGTCCAGAACCCGCCGCAGGTCGTCGGCGCTGGTGACGTCGGTCGGCAGGTAGCGGGCGCGCTCGACCACGTCGGTGGCGACACCGTCCCCGAACGACTCGGCGACTCGCTGCCGCCACCGCGAGGAGTCCCAGTCGTCGCGGGCCGCGCCGATCAGCGTCAGCCCGGGGACCTGGCCGGTGGCGAGCAGCGCGCCCAGGCCCGGCAGCAGCAGGCGGGCGGTCAGGTCGCCGCTCGCACCCAGAATGATCAGAGTCTGGTCCGTCATGGACTTCCGGTACCCGCGGCCGCCGGGCGGTACTCGAGCTCGGGGCGGCCGGGTCTCCCGTAGCGCGGGCTGCGTCCCACCCGGCCGGCGCCCGCCGAGCGCAAGCCGGAGCCGGCCGCGGTCCGACCCGCACCACCCGGCTGCCCCGCCGCTGCCACCGCGGCGGGGCAGCTGTGCGCGGCGTGCCAGCGGCGTGTGCGGGACATGCCAGCGGCACGGATCAGTCTTCTCCCCGGCGGGGCCGGCGGTGCCCCGCGGACACGGAGGGATGAGACGTGGAAGATCTCGTGGTCCGCGCCGAAGGGCTGCGGAAACGGTTCGGCACCACCCAGGCGCTCGACGGCGTCGACCTGGCCATGCGGCGCGGCACCGTGCTCGGTGTGCTCGGACCCAACGGGGCGGGCAAGACCACCGCGGTACGCGTGCTGGCCACCCTGCTGCGCCCCGACGCGGGCAGCGCCTGGGTGGCCGGCGTCAACGTGCTGGAGAAACCCCAGGAGGTACGCCGCAGGATCGGGCTCACCGGACAGTACGCGTCGGTCGACGAGGACCTCACCGGCGTACAGAATCTGGTGTTGATCGGGCGTCTGCTGGACATGAGCGGCCGGGACGCTCGGAGCCGGGCCGATGAGCTGCTGGCCTGGTTCGACCTGAGCGAGGCCGCGCAGCGGCCGGCGAAGACCTACTCCGGTGGCATGCGCCGCCGCCTCGACCTGGCGGCGAGCCTCGTCGGCCACCCCGAGGTGATCTTCCTGGACGAGCCGACGACCGGGCTGGACCCGGCCAAGCGCGAGGACATGTGGGGTGTGGTCCGCTCCCAGGTGGCGCGCGGCGCCAGCGTGCTGCTGACCACCCAGTACCTGGAGGAGGCGGACGCGCTCGCCGACGAGATCGTGGTCGTCGACCACGGGCGGGTGATCGCGCACGACACCGCGGACGGGCTCAAGCGCCGCGTCGGCGGGCAGACGCTACGGGTGCGCCCGGCCGATCCGTCCCGGCTCCCGGACGTGCTGCGGCTGCTGGACGCGGTGGCGGCGCCGGGCACGACGGCCGCCAGGGACGAGGCGGCAGGCAGCCGGCCCGGGGCCGCGTCGGTGCCGGTGAGCAGCGACGCCGCGCTCGGCGACGTGGTGCCGCAGCTGCGCCACATCGGCGTCGAGGTGACCGAGCTGGCCCTGCACCTGCCCAGCCTCGACGAGGTTTTCCACACACTGACCGGCAAGACGAAGGCGGAGGAACTGGTATGAGCACGCTCGCACTGGCACGGCACAGTGGCGCGCTCGCGCAGCGCAGCCTGATCAAGACGTTGCGCACGCCGGAGGCGCTGATCGACGTCACCATCCAGCCGGTGATCTTCCTGCTGCTCTTCACCTACCTGTTCGGCGGGGCGATCGCGGACGGCAACCGGCACGCGTACCTGCAGTTCCTGTTACCCGGCATGCTGGCCCAGTCGCTCGCCATGGGCGGGGTGGCGCTGGGCCAGAACCTGAACGCCGACATCGAGAAGGGCGTCTTCGACCGGTTCCGGTCGCTGCCGGTGTCCCGGTCGGCGCCGCTGGTCGGGGCGGTCCTCGCGGACGTCGTGCGCTATCTGTCGGTCTGCGTCGCGATCCTCGGCTTCGGCGCGATCATGGGCTTCCGGGTGCAGACCGGGCTGGTGCCGGCGCTCGCGGCGGTGGCCCTGGCGATCGGGTTCGGGCTCTGCTTCTGCTGGATCTCGGTCTGGGTGGGCATGCTGGTCCGCACCTCGGGCGCGGTGCAGGGCATCATGTTCCTGCTGGTGCTGCCGCTGGCCTTCGGCAGCAACGTCTACGTGGCGACCGACACCCTGCCCGGCTGGTTGCAGGCGTTCGTGCAGGTCAATCCGATCACCCCGCTGGTCGGGACGATCCGCGGGCTGCTGGTCGGCGGCCCGGTCGCCGGGCACCTGGTGGCGACGCTGGCCTGGATGGCCGGTCTGCTGGTGGTCTTCGTGCCGCTGGCGCTGCGCGCCTACGCCCGGCGGGCCTGAGAACCGGCGGGCAGCGACGGCGGGGCGAGCCGCGCGGGGTCGATCCGGCGCTGCGCGGCTGCCGCGTCGAGCGCCCAGCCCGCCGAGTACGCCTCGGTGAACGCCTCGTCCCCGAGCGCCGCCCGGGCCTTGCCGGTCACGTCACGGACCGCCAGATCGGTGTGGTCGTGCGAGCCACGCAGCCGGGCCGCCGCACCGAGCAGCATCGCGGCGTCGGGCCACCGCTCCCGCAGGACGGCGAGCCCGGCGGCGGCCACCGCGACCATCGCCACGATCGGCATGTCGTGGGTCTCCAGCGCCGCCGGGTAGGCCACGGCGAGCGCCCGGTTCGCGGCCTCCGGATCACCCCGGCGCACCGCGAGGGAGGCCCGCACCGCCCCGACGATGGCGGTGCCGTGGTCGCCGCCCATCACCGGCATCCCGTCCGAGCCGAGCCCGGCGGTGGCCCGGTCGAGCAGCTCGCCGGCCCGGTCCAGTTCGCCCTGCCAGAGCAGCATGCCGGCTTCCAGCGCATCGACCAGCAGGGTCAGCTCGCGCGACCCGGACCGGCCGGCGCGGGACCGGGCCGCGGCGATCGCGCTCACCGCCTCGCCCGGCTCGCCGCGCCGCAGGTGCAGGTCGGCCCAGCGCAGTTCGAGGAAGACCGCGTCGGCGGGATCCAGCGAGCCGAACTCGCCGCCCAGCGTGCGGGCCGCCGTCAGGTCGGCCACCGCGCCGTCGAGATCGCCGTGGTACTGGCGGATCAGCGACCGCATCGGCAGCACGGTGGCCTGCCCCCATCGGTCGCCCAGCGCGCGGAAACCGTCCAGCGCGGCGGTGATGTCCTGGCTGAACTGCTCCAGGTCGCCGTTGTTCTCGGCGACCCGCGCGCGGAGCATGTGCGCCAGCGAGGCCAGCCACGGGTCCGGCCCGGCGATCATCTGCTCCATGCGCTCGGTCGCGGCCTCGGTCTCCTCGGCGAAATAGAGCACCATGGCGGCGAACGCGCCGGTCGGTCCGGACAGCTCCGGGTGGGTGAGCAGCCGCCGGCCGAGAGCACGCACCCGGACCCGGCGCTGCTCGGCGGTCTCGGTCCTCAGCTCCGGCTCCAGGTCGGTGCGGTTGAGGAAGAGCACGGCCTCGCCGCGGTCGGCCGCGAGCGGGTCGGTCTGCCCGGGGACGGCGAGCGCGGCGGTCAGCCAGTACGCGGCGTCGGCGTGCCGGCCGAACATGTGCCAGTACCAGCACAGGTCGAGGGCGAGCGCGAGCGCGGCCCGGGCGTCACCGGTGTCGCAGAGGTGGCGCAGCGCGGCGAGGGTGTTGTCGTACTCGGCGCGGAACACCGCGATCGCGGTGAACTGCCGGGCGGTGCGCAGCTCGGGGTCGCACTGCGCGGCGAGCGCGGCGAAGTGGCGGGCGGCGAGACCCCGGACCTCGGCGAGCAGGCCCTGCTCGGTGAGGCGTTCGATGCCGTACTCGCGGATCGTCTCCAGCATCCGGTAACGGCCGTCCGGGGCGAGTTGCAGCAGCGACCGGTCGACCAGGGCGGCGAGCAGGTCGGCCGCTTCGGCGGCGGTGAACGGGGCGAGAGCCGCGGCGGAACCGGCGGTCACCCCGCCGGGCAGCACGGCCACCCGTTCGGCCAGCGTCCGCTCGCCGGCGGTCAGCAGGTTCCAGCTCCAGGCTATGACGGCACGCAGCGTACGGTGCCGGGGCTGGGCCGTGCGGCTGCCGGTGGTGAGCAGCCGGAACCGGTCGGACAGGCCGGCCGCCAGCTCGGGCAGGGCCAGCGTGCGCAGCCGGGCGGCGGCCAGCTCCAGGGCGAGCGGAAGCCCGTCGAGAGCACGGACGACCCGCACGACGTCGCGCACGGTCCCCTCGTCGACGGCGAACCCGGGCTTGACGGCGGCGGCCCGCTCGGCGAACAGGCGCACCGCCGAGGCCCGGTCCGCCGCGGCCGGCCCGGCGTCCGGCTCGGGCAGTCCCAGCGGGCCGAGCGGCACCAGCGCCTCGCCGTCGATGGCGAGCGGTTCCCGGCTGGTGGCGAGCACCCGCAGGTGCGGGCAGCGGGCCAGCAGCGCGCCGGTCAGGTGGGCGACCGCGTCGATCAGGTGCTCGCAGTTGTCGACGACGAGCAGGATCCGCCGGCCGCCCAGGGTGTCGGTCAGCACGTCGAGGTCGTCGCGGCCCTCCGCCCGGACCCGGTTGACCATCTCGAACAGCGCCGAGCCGCGCAGCCCGGCCGCGGCCATGACGGCCGCACCGACCTTGGCCGGCTCGGTCACCGAGGCCAGATCGACCAGCCAGGTGCCGTCCGGATAGGCGCCGGCCCGCCGCCGGCCCGCCTCCAGCGCCAGCCGGGTCTTGCCGGCGCCGCCCGGCCCCAGCACGGTCACCAGCCGGCCGGCGGTGAGCAGGGCGTCGATCCGGGCCAGGTCGTCGGCCCGGCCGACGAAGCTGGTCAGCGGCGCCGGCAGGTTGGTCGGCGGCGGCCCGGCATCGTTTCCCATCGGTACGGCCGGAGCGCCCCGCAGCAGCCGGAGGTGGCGTTCCCGCAACGCCCCGCCGGGATCGGCGCCCAGCTCGTCGGCGAGGTGCTCGCGGACCCGCTCGTAGACGGCCAGCGCGTCGGCCTGGCGGCCCTGCGCGGCCAGCCCGTCGATCAGCAGCGCCGCCACCCGCTCGTTGAGCGGATGCTCGGCACGCAGCCCGGTCAGCCGGGCGGCCGCCTGTTCCACCCGGCCCAGCGCCAGCTCGGCCTCGGCCAGATCGGCGACCGCGTCGACAATGGTCTGCGCGAGCCGGGTCGCGTACCCCGCGGCGACCTCGGCCAGCTCGGCGGCGACCGGGCCGCCGAGCAGGGCGGTGGCCGCCCCCAGCGCCTCGGCCGCGGCGCCGGGGTCACCGGCGCGCAGCCGCTCCCGGCCGGCGGCGGCGAGACTCTCGAACTCGGTGACGTCGACGTCAGCGACGAGCCGGTAACCGCCCTCCGACTGGACGACCGTGTCGCCGCCGAGCAGCCGGCGCAGGCGCGACACCAGCGACTGCAGGGCGTTGAGCGGGTCGGCGGGACCCTCCTGCGGCCACAGGGCGTCGACCAGCGCGGCCGGGGAGACCGGGCCGCCGGCCACCGCGAGCCGCGCCAGCAGGCCGCGCAACCGGGCGCCGGGCACCGGCACGGCGTCGTCGCCCCGGCGCACCGCCAGGGTGCCGAAGAGGACGACGCTCAGCCGGGACCCGCTCACCGCACGATCCTCCCCCGTCAGTTCTCGTCGGCGTACGCCTCCACCTTCGCAGTGTCCCCGGCCACGATCAGGACCGCCCCGGCGGGGATGACGGTCTCGGGGCGCGCGTACACGAAATCCTCGCCGGGCCGTTTGGTGCCGACCACCGTGACCCCCCACTTGGTGCGCAGCGCCAGCTGCGCCAGGGTCTGCCCGGCGGCGCCCTGCGGCGCCCGCACCTTGGCTATCGCGAAGCCGTCGTCGAACTCGATGTAGTCCAGCATCCGCCCGCTGATCACGTGGGCGACCCGCTCACCCATCTCCGCCTCGGGATAGATGACGTGGTCCGCGCCGACCGAGGAGAGGATCTTGCCGTGCTTGACGCTGGTCGCCTTCGCCCAGATCTCCGGCACGCCCAGCTCGGTCAGCGTCAGCACGGTCAGCACGCTGGTCTCCAGATTGGTGCCGATGCCGACCACCGCGCGCGGGAAGTCGTGCACGCCGAGCTGGCGCAGCACGTCCTCGTCGGTGGCGTCGCCCTCGACCACGTGGGTCAGCCGGTCCGACCAGTCCTGCACGATCCTCGGATCGGTGTCGATGCCGAGCACCTCGTAGCCCAGGTCGAGCAGCGACCCGGCGACCGAGCCGCCGAACCGGCCCAGCCCGATCACCACCACGTTGCTGCCCTGCGGCGTCTTCTTCTCACCCAACGAGCGGCCTCTCCTCCGGATAGCGGTACTGCCGGCGGCGGGTGTTCAGCGCGATCGCGGTGCCCACCGCGATCGTGCCGACCCGCCCGACATACATCAGCACGACCAGCACGGCCTGCGCCGGCTCCGGCAGGCTCGGCGTGATGCCGGTGCTCAGGCCGACGGTCGCGAACGCTGAGGTGACCTCGAACAGGGCACGGTCGAACGGCACGTCGACGGTCAGCGCGTCCAGGACGACCGTACCGGCCGCGACCAGCAGGACGCCCAACAGCGCGACGGTCATCGCCTGGCGCTGCGTCTCCTCGGCGATCCGGCGCTTGCGGACCACCACGTCCGGTTCGCCCCGGACCTCGGCCCAGATGACGTACGCCAGCAGCAGGAATGTGGTGACCTTGATGCCGCCGGCGGTGCCGGCGCTGCCGCCACCGATGAACATCAGGGCGATCGAGACGGCCAGCGTCTCGCTGTTCGCCTGGCCCAGGTCGACGCTGTTGAAGCCGCCGGAGCGGGTCATCACGTCCTGGGTGAAGGCGGCGAGCACCTTGCCCGGCACGTCCAGCGGGCCCAGCGTGCCCGGGTTACGCCACTCGAAGACCAGGAACACCAGGGTGCCGAGGACCGCGAAGACCAGCGTGCCGAGGACCGTCAGATAGGTGTGGGTCGACCAGCACCCCGGGGTCCGCCACTCACGGAACAGCTCGAACAGCACCGGGAACCCGATCGACCCGGCCAGCACACCGAGCCCGAGCGACAGGCACACCCACGGGTCGGTGACGAACCGGACGATGCTGTCCGAGTAGAGCGCGAAACCGGCGTTGTTGAACGCCTGCACGGCGTGGAAGACCGCCTCCCACAGGGCGCGGCCGAACGCGTAGTCGTACCCCAGCCAGAGACGCAGGGTGAGCACCAGCGCGATGGCGCCCTCCGAGATCAGCATGACCACCGCGACCCGCAGCAGCACCGCGCCGATGTTGCCGCTGGCCAGGCCGGCGCTCTCGGCCTGCGCCAGCAGGCGGCCGCGCAGGCGCAGCCGGCGCGAGACCAGCAGGCTGAGCAGCGTGGCCAGGGTCATGATGCCGAAGCCGCCGATCTGCGTGAGCACGGTCAGCAGCACATGGCCGAACGGCGACCAGTAGCTCGGTGTGTCGACCACGGCGAGGCCGGTGACACAGACTGCGGAGGCGGCGGTGAACAGCGCGGTGATGAACGGCGCGTAGCCCGGCTCGGCTCGCGCGGCGGGCAGCATCATCAGGGCGGTGCCGACCGCGATCGCGCCGAGGAACGCCAACGGCACGATCCGCGCCGGATGCTGCCATGGTGATCGCACCGATGAGTAATACCACCGGCGGCGGATCAGTACTCCAGCAGCGCCCAGCAACCGGCGGCGAAGGCGCCCACGCTGGTGAGAGTGCGCAACACGTTCCACCGGACCCAGGCGGGGAAGAAGGCGGCCCAGACGGCGGCCGGGTCCTCCAGCGCGTCCGGCTCGCCGGCGCGGGCCAGCCGGTTGTTCAGCGGGATGTTGACGACAGCGGTGACCCCCAGCGTCGCCGCATAGAGCAACAGCGCGACCAGCAGCGCCCAGAAGACACCGGGATCGCCCGCGTTCTGGAACGTGGCGATGCCGGTGAAGATCAGCGCGCCGCCGAAGATCAGGCCGAACAACGGGTTCTGGATGGCCTCGTTGATCCGTTGCATCACCTCGACGGAGGACCGGTCGCCGGCGCGGCGTAGACCCGGCATCACCGACCCGGCATAGGCATAGAACAGCCCGGCCATCAGCCCGAGCGTGAGCACGGCGAGCAGCAGAATCGTGGTCCGCACCCGGCTTCCCCTCCCCTTTGTCCAGGACGGACCCTACCGTGTTGCAGAAATCCTGCAAACGGATATCTCTTCACATCGAGTTGCGCCTATGTTTGTCTGTGGTTAGGAGCGCTCCCACATCCCCTTCTTAAAAGAAAGCTGGAGAAATGTCAGGCCGAATTCCCCGATTCGCCGCCGCGACCGCTCTTCCGCTCGTCCTCACGGGCGCGGTCCTGGGCGTCACCCCGCACGCCACCGCGGCACCGATCCAGCCCTTCGCCATCACCGACCTGGTCGGCTGGGCCACCCAGAACGGCGGCACCACCGGCGGCGGCAACGCCGCCCCCACGACCGTGACCAGCGCCTCCGCCCTCACGTCGGCGCTCGGATCGACATCCGCCGCGGTCATCCGGGTCTCCGGGACCATCTCCTGCAGCGGCATGCTCCGGGTCCGGTCCAACAAGACCATCATCGGCAACTCGGGCGCCGCGATCGTCGGCTGCGGATTCAACATCAACGGCGACCGGAACGTCATCATCCGCAACCTGAACTTCCGGAATTGGAACGACGACGCGATCAACGTGCAGGAGTCGGCGACCAACATCTGGGTCGATCACAACAGTTTCAGCAACGGCAACGACGGCGCGGTCGACATCAAACGCGGATCCGATTTCATCACGGTCTCGTGGAACCGCGTATTCAATCACGACAAGTCGATGCTGCTCGGCCACAGCGACAGCAACGCGTCGCAGGACACCGGCCACCTGCGGGTGACCTACCACCACAACTGGTTCGACGCGTCGACGCAGCGGCATCCGCGGGTGCGCTTCGGCAACCCGGTGCACGTGTACAACAACTACTACTACAACAACAGCGGATACGGCGTGGCCTCCACCGAGGGGGCCGGGGTGCTGGTCGAGGCGAACTCCTTCGAGAACGTCGACGACCCGTTCCACCTGGGCGAAGGCTCCTCGGACGCGGGGACGCTGGTGGCCCGCAACAATCTGCTGGTCAACTCGGGTAGCGGGCAGACGGGTGGGAGTGTGCGGTCGATCCCGTACGCCTACACCGCCGACCCGGCGGCCAACGTGAAGTCCATCGTGACGGCCAACGCCGGTGCGGGACGCATCAACGTGTGACCTTAGGTTTGCGGTGCCCTCCCGGTTTCCGGGAGGGCACCGCTCTACACCTTGGGCCCGGCGCGTCTTGCCCCGCGCCAGGTCCGGGGCGGCGCGGGCAGTCTTGCTCTGCACTAGATCCGGCCGGCGCGGCGCGGCGAGTCATGGTCATGCGAGTCATATCGGCGCAGCGCGGCCGGTCATCGGCGCGCGGGCCTGGGGGCTGACCCCGGCGATCTCGCTGCCGCCTCCAACCGCGCACGAAGATCATCGGGCACAGCGACATTGCCGAATGTCCGGCTGGCCACCACGCACCGAATCGCGCCTGCATTCCGTGCACCAGCGCCAGCCGGTCGCTTGGGGCGCGCCGGCGGCGAGAGCACTGGCGGGCCTGCAGCGCTACGGCCTGGCAGCGCCGGACTGTCCGCTGCACGGTGGAACTCGCCTGGCTGACCGTCAGTGTCGTCCCC
>NZ_JBEZZB010000041.1:0-53135 GCF_040638955.1 Actinoplanes sp. NPDC024001 | reverse complement strand
CCCGCCGGCCGAAGCAACTCCCACGCACAGCTGAACGAACCCGCTGACCGTCAGTGTCGTCCCCCGCCGGCCGAAGCAACTCCCACGCACAGCTGAACGAACCCGCTGACCGTCAGCGTCGTCCCCCGCCGGCCGAAGCAACTCCCACGCACAGCTGGACGAACCGGCTGACCGTCAGGGCTGTGCATGTGCTCCCACACAGCGCTGAGAGCCAGCTGACCAAGGCCGGCGGGAATGGGCGTGCGCTCACAAGCGGCCACTCCCGGCGGCCTGGCGGGTCCGGCAACGTAGTGGCCCATCCGGCTGGCTGCCCGACGGGACAGCCGGCCGGAACAGGGTGGCGGGGTGGCCGAGTGGCGGGGCGGCCGGGTCGCCGGGCGGCGGGTGTGGGACGGGTGGGGGGCGGCTATGGGGTGAGGGTGGACAGGCGGGTGGAGAGGAAGCGGCGCTCGGCCGGCGTGGGTGCGTGGGCCAGGGCGGTGCGGTAGGCGGCGGCGGCTTCGGCGGTGCGGCCGAGACGGCGCAGCAGGTCGGCTCGGGCGGCGGGGAGCAGGTGGTAGCCGGCCAGTTCGGGGGCGGTGGACAGGCGGTCCAGCAGGGCCAGGCCGGCAGCGGGACCGTCGGCTTCGGCGATGGCTACGGCGCGGTTCAGTTCGATGACGGGGGACGGAGTCAGGCGGGCCAGCTCGGTGTACAGGGCGGCTATCTGTGGCCAGTCGGTGTCCTGGGCGCGGGGTGCGGTGGCGTGGCAGGCGGCTATCGCGGCCTGGATGCGGTAGGGGCCGCGGCCTGGGGATCGGGACAGGAGGCCTACGCCTTCGGCGATCAGGTCCTGGTCCCAGCGGGAGCGGTCCTGGTCGCTCAGAAGGATCAGGTTGCCGGAGGCGTCGGTGCGGGTGGCGCGGCGGGCGTGGTGCAGCAGCATCAGGGCGAGCAGGCCGCGGACCTCAGGCTCGTCGGGCATCAGCGCGGCCAGAACGCGGGTCAGGCGGATAGCCTCGTCGGCCAAGGAAGCGCGATCGGCCAGGGAAGCGCGGGCGGCTGAGGGAGCGCGGGCGGCTGAGGGAGTTGTCAGAACGCGAGCCGAATAGCTCTCGTTGAAGGTCAGATAGAGCACGGCCAGGACGCCGGCCAGGCGTTCCGGCAGCAGGTGGGCGGCCGGCACGCGGTAGGGGATGCCGGCGTTGCGGATCTTTCGTTTGGCTCGGACGAGCCGCTGGGCCATGGTGGATTCGGCTACCAGGAAGGCTCGGGCGATCTCCGGGGTGGAGAGGCCGGCGAGGGTACGCAGGGTGAGCGCCACCCGGGCGTCGAGGGGCAGCGCCGGGTGGCAGCAGGTGAAGATCAGCTGCAGGCGGTCGTCGGGCACGCTGTCCTCCTCGGAGTCCGACGACGAAGACGATGACGGCGAGGATGAAGACGGTGGCGGCGACGGGACCGCGAGCACGGCGGCGGCCCGGAGCCGGGCCTCCTCGGCGGTGGCCCGGCGCAGGCGGTCGACGGCACGGTTGCGGGCGGTCGTGGTCAGCCAGGCGCCGGGGTTGCGCGGCACGCCGTCGGCCGGCCACTTCGCCAGGGCCTGGGTGAAGGCGTCCTGGGCGCTCTCCTCGGCCAGGTCCCAGTCGCCGGTCACCCGGATCAGCGTGGCCACGATCTTGCCCCACTCGGCGCGGAAGGCCGCGTCGACGGCCGCCTGTACGCCGGGTGACATCTACTCCTCCCAGAACGGGCGCAGCTCGACCGCGCCGAACCGGGCGAGAGGGTGCTTCGCCGCGATCGTCACGGCTTCCTCGAGGGAGGCGCAGTCGAGCACGTCGTAGCCGGCGATCCACTCCTTGGTGTCCGCGAACGGGCCGTCGGTGATCAGCGCGCCGTGGTCGCGGACGGTGGTGGCGTCCTCGATGCCGCGCAGCTGGTGGCCGTCGAGGCGGCGGCCGCCCGTCTCGGCGAGCCACTGTTCGACCGTGTCGTCGGCCTCGGTCATGGCCAGGGTCTCGTCGACGCAGACCAGCATCAGGAATCTCATCGGCCGTGCTCCTTCGCGTGGAACGGGCGGATCTCCACGCCGACGCGGCAGGCCGGGTGGGTGGAGGCGACCTCGATCGCCTGGTCCAGGTCGGCGGCGTCGACGATCTCGAAGCCGCCGATGTGTTCCTTCGTCTCGGCGAACGGACCGTCGGTCACCAGCACCTCGCCGCCGCGGACCCGGACGGTCACCGCGTCGGCGGGCGGGCGCAGCCGCACGCCCTGGTGGTCGATGCCGCGCGACGCCAGGTCGCGTTCCCAGGCCTGGAAGCCGGGCAGGGCGCGGATCTCGGACGGCGACGGCTCGTTCGTGCCGTCGTCGAGCATCCAGAGCATGTAACGCACGTTCTCTCCCTCTCCAAGCGGCCCGGTGATCGAGCCTCTCATCCCCACGACGCGGCACCCACCCGCAAATCGACAACCCCGCGGCTGTCGATTTCGCCGGCCGGCCGCGTCGTGCCGGTGAAGGACGACAACACCACGGAGGGAAACCGAAATGATGCCGAACATGATCTGGCAGATCGCCGAGGTCCAGGCGGAGGCGGTGCGGGACATGGAGAACGCGATGGGTCGCTTCGCCGCGGCTGTGAGCCGCGCGATCCGCCGGGCACGCCGCCGGCGATGACGACCCCAGGGGTACGCGTCAAGCAGCCGCGAGTTCGGCTCTCAGCCGCTCGATGAGATCCGGGCGGTCCCGCAGGGAGTTGACCATAGTCTGCAGCCTCGTGCGACGGAACTGGGCGTCCTGGGCGGAGAGACCGTCGGGCGCCACCGCGAGCAGGCACTCCACGAGCGGGACCGCCGGCGCGGACACCATGCTGAGCAGGTTGAGCGTCGTGGGGCCGTCGAGCCGGGGCACGTCGTGCACCAGCGAGTGCAGGACCAGCCTGATCACGTCGGCGGAGCCCGTGGCGACAGCGCTGCTGAGCGCCCGCTCGTAGGCGTGGTAGAGCGCCGAAGGCTCGGCACGCTGGGCGGACGCCAGCCACAGCGAGATCAGGCTGTGCGCGACCGACTCGTACTCCCGCGGCCCGTGCCCGACGAAGTTGATCATCAGCTCGGGCGCCCAGCTGAGCAGCGGGTCGAGCGCGTGCCGCAGGGCGTCGTCGGAGAAGGCGCCGCTCAGGTGCATCGACTGCAGCGCGGTGTAGATCGGGAAGTACCGGCTGACCCCGCCGATGGTCGCGGTCTCCCCGTATCTCCAGCTCGGCCCGAAGCTGTGCGACCAGAGCGGATCGACCGTGCTGCTGACCATCGCGTCCGAGTGCTCGAGCCGCATGTCCCGGCGGCCGTCGCCGGCCCAGCACCGGGTGACCTCCACGTGTTCCAGGGCGTCCAGGAACATGCCGCCCGGGACCGCGGCCCGCCACTGCAGCGCCATGTCCCGCAGCCAGCCGGCCGGGTCCTTGGCGTACAGGTAGAGCTCGGAGGCGTGCAGCGGCGGGCCGCAGGCCAGCGCGAGCATGGTCAGGTTGAACGAGTACGTGGCCATCCAGTGATCGACGCGTTTGTCGACCGGCTGATAGGCGCGGGGCGTGTAGCTGGGCCGTGTCACCGCCACCCGCAGCCGTTCGACGATCCACTCGCGGGCCCCGGACCGGTCGGCTCCCGGCAGCAGTTCGGCGATGAACGGGATCACGGTGGTGCGGGCGGACAGCGGCGTGTACCCCAACAGCGACTGCAGCAGGTCGTCGTCCTCGGCCGGCCCGAGGTGCAGGGTGCGGGCACGAGCCCGGGCGGCCGCGTCGGTCACGGCCTGCACCACGAGACGGGCCACCAGATATTCGCCGAAGGTCGCGTGCAGGAACTCGTACGTCTGCAGGGTTTGATCGTCCTGGAGCGCCTGCGCGCGCTGGATGAAGAAGAACCGCCCGACCATCTCCTGGCCGGCGCTGATCGGCGTGCGGAAGGCCTGGGTCGGCTGCGGCCGGGTCGGCCGCAGGCCGAGACCGGCCAGGTCGGTGTCGAGCTCGCCGGTGGTGACCCAGAGCCGGCCGCGGTGGAACATCGCGAACGCCACCACCGACAGCCGCAGCAGCTCGTGCTCGACCAGCGCGGGCACCGCGCTGTCGGGCTGTTCGCCGTGCACCCGGTGCACCTCCCGCGCGGCGAACTCGCGCAGCAGCCGTTCGTAGAGCTGGGCGCTGCCGAACGTCTCGCCGGCCTCCTGCAGCGCGTTGCCGGTGGCGTCGTAGAGGGCGAGCATGAGCAGCAGCAGCGGCTGTTCGGCCAGGTCACGGAAGCGCCGCAGCACGCCGGGGCCGAGCGGGCGGCGCCCGGCGCCGGCCCAGTGGGCGGCGTTGGCGCCGGCCCAGATCGCCAGCCACTGCTCCTGCTGCGCCGCGTCGAACGGCTCCAGCCGGACGACCAGGCTGCCGGCCGGCACCCGCGCCCGGTCGGCGACCGCGATCCGGCTGGTCACCATCACCGCGACCGGCCGGCCCAGCAGGGCTTCGCGCTGCTGGAAGGCGGCCACCCGCTGCAGGTAGTCGGACTGGTGGATGCCGGTGGCCTGGAGCAACTCGTCGAAGCCGTCGAGCAGGACGACCGGCATCGCGGCGTCGGCGTCGCGGGCCAGGTCGGGCCAGGCCACGGTCTCGCCGATGGTGGCCCGCAGCGCCTGCTCGATCTGGTCCTGGATCTCCGCCTCGGCGCGCACCTCGCGCAGTGCGACCCGCACGACGAGGAAGTCGGCGGCGGGCAGGCGGGCGGCGAGGACCCGGGTGAGCGAGGACTTGCCGGCGCCGGGCTGGCCGAGCAGCAGCAGCGGAACCTCGCTGGCCTGCGGGGTGGTCAGGTACATGGCGAGGAACGCGGCCAGGTCGGTGCGCGGTGCGGTGTCCCACCAGCTCTCGTCGGCGGGCCGCGCGCCGGGCTCGGCCGGTTTCACCCGGTAGCGCGGATCGAGGTAGGCGGTGCCGAGCGCGGGCATCACGAGGTCGCCGGCGTCGCCGCCGAGGATCGGCTGGCCGAGCGCGGCACGGTAGGTGCGGGCCAGGGCGGCCCGGTGGCGGGCCGGGTCGCGGTGCGAGGTGACCCGCAGCAGGGTCTGCTCCAGGGCCTCCAGGCCGCGGGTGGCGGCGCGGGAGTCCAGCTGGCGCAGCCAGATCGCGAACTCGGGCACCTCCTCGGCGAGGCGGCGCAGGTTCTCCTCGTAGCGGGCAGCGGCGAGCCCGGGCACGTCGGCCGCGAGTGCCTCCCCGAGCCGGACGGTGTTCTCCCAGGCGGCGAGGTGGCCCAGGTGGTCGGCGACGCGGTGGGCGGCGGCGCGCCACCACTGGCCGAGTTCGCGCAGCAGCGCGTCGTAGGACAGGTCGGGCGCCGGGGACGGCAGCGCCGCGAGCAGCAGCCGGGAGGTCCAGTCGCTCGCCGTCGCGCCGGCGACGAGCAGCCGGGACTGCTCGTCGCGGTCGAAACCGGCGGACTCCAGGCCGGCCGCGCCGAGGCGGGTGTCGAGGGCTTCGAAGAAGGCGGTGACCACGAGGACGCCGTGCGCCGCGAGCAGGCGCTCGCTGCGGTGGTAGCGCCCCTGGCCCCGTACGATCTCGGTGATCCTGCTGGACACCTGGTGGCCGAGCCGGATCGCCTCGGCCTTGGCGTCGAAGAGGCTGAGGGCGGCGTCGCTGCCGCCGGCGGTCGCCAGGCTGAGCGCGCCGCCCAGCAGGTTGTCGGCGATCCTCACCAGGGGGCCGGAGCCACCGAGCAGTTTGACGGCATCGTGGTACGTCAGTCCCTGCGGCACCAGCACACTATAGGAACCTGCGCCTACGATCAGGGCATGCGCGAGCTGCTGCGGTCCGTCTGGGACGAGCCACGTCCCACTCCCCCGCCACCCGCCCGGGTCTGGCGGGACTGGCTGCTGGTCGCGGCCGTCGCGGCCGCCGTGCTGATCGAGGCGGTGGTGACCCGCGTCAACCCGCTGCTGGTCCTCGCGCTCGTCGCGACGCTGCTCTGGCGCCGCACCCGCCCGCTGCTGATGGTGGCGATCGCTTTCGGTCTGTGCGCCCTGGTGCCGTACGCGGAGATGAGCGCCGAGCTCTTCCTGACCCTGCTGCCCTACGCGCTGTTCCGCTGGGGATCGGGGCGCGAGGTCCTCGCCGGCTCGGCGATCCTGGCCGGGCGGCTGGGGATCGGCCTGGTCGTCGGGGAGATCACGGTGGCGGAGCTGATCGCCGGGTTGATCATCCTGTTCGGATCCGGCGCGCTCGGCCTGGCGCTGCGTTACCGGGCCCGGGCCCGGCTGCGCGAGCGGGAGCAGTTGCGGCTCCTGGAGCGCGAGCGGCTGGCCCGCGACCTGCACGACACGGTGGCCCACCACGTGTCGGCGATCGCGATCCGGGCCCAGGCAGGGCAGGCCACGGCGGCCGGCGACCCGGAGTCGGCGGTGCAGGCGCTGCGCCTGATCGAGAGCGAGGCGTCGCGCGCGCTCACCGAGATGCGGGCGATGGTGCGGATGCTGCGTGACGAGCCGGTCGGCCTGCCCGAGATGCGCGAGCAGACCGGTCCGCCGGTGGACGTGCAGGTCGACGGCGACCTCGACGACCTGCCGCCGCGGGTGGCGGCCACGCTCTACCGGCTCACCCAGGAGGCGGTGACCAACGCGCGGCGGCACGCCCGCGACGCGACCCGGATCACGGTGCGGGTGGCGGCGGACGAGACCGCGGTGCGGCTGCGGGTCAGCGACGACGGCGCGCCGGGCACGCCGGCGAGCGGGTACGGGCTGACCGGCATGATCGAGCGTGCCGGGCTGCTGGGCGGCACGTGTTCGGCCGGGCCCGGCCCGGAGCGGGGCTGGACCGTGGACGCCGTGCTGCCGAGGGTCGCCGGTTGAGCATCCGGGTGCTGGTCGCCGACGACCAGGAGATCGTGCGGACCGGTTTGTCCATCATGCTCAACACCCAGCCGGACATCGAGGTGACCGGTGAGGCGTCCGACGGCCGGCAGGCGGTGGAGCTGGCCCGGCGGCTGCGGCCGGACGTGTGCCTGTTCGACGTGCGGATGCCCGGGGTGGACGGCATCGAGGCGACCCGGTTGCTGGCCGGGCCGGCCGTCGCCGACCCCCTCGCGGTCGTGGTGATCACGACGTTCGACCTCGACGAGTACGTGTACGCGGCGCTGCGCGCGGGCGCCCGCGGTTTCCTGCTGAAGGACGCCGGGACGGAGCTGCTGGCGCAGGCGGTGCGGGCCGCCGCGAACGGGGAGGCGCTGATCGCGCCGAGCATCACGACCCGGCTGTTGAAGGCGTTCGCCGGGACGGCGCCGGCCGCTTCGCCGCCGCAGCCGATCGATCCGCTGACCGAGCGCGAGGAGGAGGTTCTCGCGCTGGTCGCGCGGGGGCGCACGAACAGCGAGATCGCCGCCGAGCTGTTCATCACGCTCAGCACGGTCAAGACCCATATCACCAGCCTGATGGGCAAGCTCGGCGCGCGAAACCGGGTAGAGGTGGCGATCTGGGCGTACGAGACAAAACGCACCGGACTTTAGTAGGGTCGCCGGGCCGTACCGCGGTCCGATGACAGTGGACGCCCGCACCGCCACCATCGAGGTATGAGAGCGTTCGTGCAGGACAGGTACGGATCGGTGGAGACGCTACGGCTGCGCGAGGTGGCCACGCCGGCGCCGGCCGACGACGAGATTCTGGTACGGGTGCGTGCCGCCTCCCTGAACGCCCGCGACTGGCACGCGATGCGGGGTGACCCGCTGCTGGCCCGCGCGATGTTCGGCTGGCGGCGGCCCCGGCAGCAGATCCGGGGCAGCGACGTCGCCGGGCAGGTGGAGGCGGTGGGCCGGGCGGTCACCCGGTTCGTGCCGGGCGACGAGGTCTTCGCCGACGCGCGCGACAGCGACGGCGCGTTCGCCGAGTTCGTGTGCGTGCCGCAGAACGCGGTGCAGCCGAAACCGGCGAACCTCACGCTGGAGCAGGCGGCCACGCTGCCGATGGCCGGCGGCACCGCGGTGCGCGGGCTGCGGGACGTGGCGCGGGTGCGGGCCGGCCAGCGGGTGCTGATCAACGGGGCGTCGGGCGGGGTGGGCACGTTCGCGGTGCAGCTCGCCAAGGCGTACGGCGCGGAGGTGACCGGGGTGTGCAGCGGCCGCAACGCCGACCTGGTCCGCTCGCTCGGCGCGGATCACGTGGTCGACTACACCCGGTCGGACTTCAGCCGCGAGCCCGGCGCGTACGACGTGATCTTCGATCTGGTCGGCAACCGGCCGTTGCGGGCCTACCGGCGGGTGCTGGCGAAGGACGGGCTGCTGCTGCTCTCCGGCGGCGGGACGGCGCGGGCCGGGCGGCCGTACCTGGCCGGCCCGATGGGGCTGATCATCGCCGGCCGCACGGTGGGCCGGCTGGGCCGGCAGCGGGTGGAGGTGCTGGAGACCGCCCTGGACCCGGCGATGCTGGCGGCGCTGCGGGAACTGGCCGAGGAGAAGATGTTCGTGCCGGTCATCGACCGGGCCTTCCCGTTCGCCGAGACCGCCGAGGCGATGCGTTACCTGGTCGTCGAGCACGCCCGGGCCAAGGTCGTGGTGACCGTCTGACCTCTCACCAGGCCGGCGAGAGCAGCGCGAAGTCCCCGTCGTAACGGCGGTAGAGGACCCGGCCGCGGCCGGTGCTCGGGTCGGTGAAGAAGACGAACGAGCGGGCCGGGGCGGAGTTGAGGGTCTCGACCGCCTTGGCCACTCGCAGCACCGGCGCCGGCCAGGCCCGCACACTCAGCGGGACGGTGCTGCCGGCCGGTTCCGGGCCGACGACCGTGCGCAACAGCCGGTACCCGGTCGGCCCGCCCCGGTAGAGCAGGCTCTCCGCGCCGGTGGTGTCGTCGGCGAACAGGTGGAACGGGTAGTCGCGCAGCTCCATGGTGAAGGCGGCGGCGTCCGGGTCCTGCACGGCGAGCCGGCACGACTTGGAGCGGACGAGTTTGCGGGGCCGGTTGCGGGTGATCAGCAGGCCGGCCGGGGTGGGCAGGTAGACCGGGCGCCAGCCGCCGTGGCCGAGCCCGACGTCCCCGGAGCGTTCGGCGGCGAGGCGGCGGCCCAGCCGGTTCAGCCGCCAGCGCAGGCCCGCGGCGGCGCCGTCGATCGCCTCGGCCGCGCTCGGCGCGCCCAGCTGGGCCCGGACCATCCGGTCCGCGACCACGACGTTGACCTGGGCCACCACCAGCATCGGCAGGTCACGCCCGGCGTATCGGGTCAGCCGCACCCGGGCCTGCTCGACTGGGTGGCCGATCGCGGAGATCTCGGGACCGACCGCGTCCCGCACGTGCTCCGCCTCGTCCGGGGTGACGGCGCCGCGGACCGCGACCGCGGCGCTGCTGCGATTCGACATTCGGCGTTCCTTGTCGGGCGGGGTACGCCACCGCCGTGGTGGCGCCTCAAACAGCAGACCGGCTGCCCGCCAGGCCGGAACAGGGCCGTTCGACCCTGGTGTCAGAGGTGATCTCGAAGGGCGTCGCGACGCGGGCCCAACGACTCTGTCACCAGAACGCTACCGTGCGCAATCCGTACGGGCAGGGCTCACGCTCCCACGCCCGAATTTCCAGTCCCGTGCGATAAATTCGGCCGTCACGCCGAGGGGCATCTCGCTCATGCCCCTCGGCGTGACCCGTCAGTCAGTGCCCGGCTTGCTCAGCAGCCGGCTTGCTCAGTAGCCGCCGAACGTGTCGTGCGTGATGTAGGTGCCGGTCGGCGGGGTGATCGTGGTGCGGTTCTGCTGGTAGCCCTTCTCCCAGCGGATGCTGCCGTCCGGGTTCTTCACGATGTACTGGAACTCGATGTAGGTGTTCGGCGGGAGGGCGACGTTGCCGTACCAGTTCGGCCAGGCCCGGCCGCTGGTGGTCAGGGGCACGGCCGCGGGCGGGTTCCAGGAGCCGAGCTCCGGGATGCTGCCGACGACGTAGACGTTCTGCCCCCAGACGGTGAAGTCGGCGACCACGTTGAAGGACGCGGCGATCGGCGCGACCTCGGCGGCGCTCGCCGAGACGGCGGGAGCCTCGGCGGACGGCGCCGCCGTGGCGGGGCCGGTGACCCCGAGGATGCCGGCGATCAGCCCGGCGGCGAGGACAGCGGCGCGGTGGGTGCTGCGCATTTCTTTCCTCCTGCAATCTCTTTCAGTTTCTGCCGTAATACAGCAGCGGTCGGCTCCACTGTGGTCGGAGGACAGTCGGAACTCAAGGGAGAAATGCCGCGTTTTGCACGTCAGGAATTGTTCGTTGTAGATGGCAACAAATTCGTGAGCTGCATCAACATGTCACCACTACGCCACAATCCGGTGCTATGAACGCGGCGCAAAGTCTTTCATCGTGTGAACGGCGGCTCGCCGAAGATCTCCCGGATCCGGTACAGGTCGCGGAGCCGGGGCTCGGTCGCCCCGGACACCCAGCGGCCGATCGTCTTGGTCGACACGTTCAGCTGCCGGGCCGCCGCCTCCATGGTCAGCCCCTCCCGGCGCAGCCCCGCCGCCAGCCAGGCAGCGAACGTCAACGCCGGCTCGGCGGCAACCAGCGGAGCGGACGGTGGCGCCGGCGGAGTGGCGGGGGCGGCGGCGGGGATGACGGTGGCGGCGATCCGGCCGCCCCGGCCGGCCACCTCGGCGCCGCCGGCCGGCCGGGTGTCGGCCGAGCCCAGCACGTCCACCTCGGCCCCGTCCGGGAAGATGCGCAGCGACACCTGCAGCGAGGCGCTGTCACCGGCGGTGTCCAGCAGCACCTCGGCGACCCGGTCGCAGAGCGCCCGGATGTCGTCCTCGGAGATCGGCGTGCCGGTCAGGTGCCGGCGCAGGAAGACCCGCACCTCCGGCAGCGACGACGGGCGCGCCGGGAACGTCTGCGCGACCACGACGAGCGGCAGAATCTCGATGTCGCCCAGATCCGAGCCGGCGGCTGCCGACATGGGACACCCCTCCCTGCCCGATACGGGGAGTTTCGCCGAACCACGGCGGCCGCGACACCACCGATCGGGTGAATCGGGCCTTGGCCGGGCCCGGCACGGGAGCCTACGCTCGCCGGGAAGCCGCCCGTGGCCGAGCCCGAGAAGCGGGAAGCGCCGCGGGGAGCCCGAGAAGGCTGGAGACGGTGGTGAACAACCCGGACGCCGGCGAGCAGGTGCTGCACATCCTCTGGATGAACGGCGGCCTCAGCTGCGACGGCGAATCGGTGGCCCTGACCGCGGCCACCCAGCCGAGCATCGAGGAGCTGGTGCTCGGCGCCCTGCCCGGCCTCCCGCCGATCGCGCTGCACTGGCCGTACCTCGGGTTCGAGAGCGGACCGGACGGCAGCCCGGACAGTTTCATCGAGTGGTTCCACCGGGCCGCCCGCGGCGAGCTGGACCCGTTCCTGCTGATCGTCGAGGGCTCGGTGCCGGACGAGTCGAACAAGGCCGAGGGCTACTGGAGCGGGTTCGGCAACGATCCGCGGACCGGGCAGCCGATCACGGCCACCGCGTGGCTGGACCGGCTGGCGCCGCGGGCCACCGGGGTGGTGGCGGTGGGCACGTGCGCGGCGTACGGCGGGGTGCACGCCATGGCCGGCAACCCGACCGGCGCGACCGGCGTGCCGGACCACCTGGGCTGGGACTGGCGCTCCCGTGACGGGCTGCCGATCGTCTGCGTGCCGGGCTGCCCGACCCATCCGGACAACCTGGCCGAGACGATCCTCTACCTGCTGCACCAGATCTCCGGCCAGGCGCCGATGATCCCGCTGGACGAGTCGCTGCGCCCGCGCTGGCTCTTCGAGGCGACCGTGCACTCCGGCTGCGACCGGGCGTCCTATTACGACCAGAGCGAGTTCGCGCTCGGCCACGGCTCCTCGTCGTGCCTGGTCAAGATGGGCTGCTGGGGCCAGGTGGTGCGTTGCAACGTGGCCAAGCGGGGCTGGGTCAACGGGGTCGGCGGCTGCCCCAACGTGGGCGGCATCTGCATCGGCTGCACCATGCCCGGCTTCCCCGACAAGTTCATGCCGTTCATGGAGGATCCGGTGGCGGGCGTGGCGCCGGCCTCCGCCGCCGACTACGCCCCGGTGGTGCGGACGCTGCGCGGCTTCACCCTGCGCGTGGCCGGCCGGGTCCCGGCGTCATGAGCGCGCCCGACCCGGCGCAGGTCGCGGCCGCCCGCGTCGAGGAGCTGCTGGCCGGGTTGCGGGCCAGCCCCGACCCGCGGGCCGCGACGGCCGCCGAGGAGCTGACCGGGTGCCTGGTCCAGCTCTACGGCGAGGGGCTGGCCCGGATCGTCGAGCGGCTCGGGCCGGAGCGGACGGCCGGCCTCTGCGCCGATCCGCTGGTGGAGAGCCTGCTGCTGGTGCACGATCTGCATCCGCAGGACACCGGGACCCGGGTGCGGCGCGCGGTCGAACGCTTCCCCGCGTACGTCGAGGGGTTCACCGCCGAGGTGGACGCGGCCGGTGTCGCGCATCTGAGCCTGACCGCCGGACCGGCTTGCGGCAGTTCGCGGGACGCGCTGAAGACCGAGGTCGCGGAGGCGGTCCGGGCCGCCGCGCCGGAGCTGACCGGGCTGCGGGTACGGGTGTCGGCCGCGCCGCCGCTGTTGCGGATCTCGATGCGCCCCGGCCTGGCCTGACCCCTGGTCGCCTGACCGTCCCCCGCGGGAACCGTCGCGGATCTCCGGCTACCGGACACAAGTGTCCGATGCCCTGGTCAAAGCACAGCAGATATGGACATACAGGGGGCCATTGCTGGGTGGACAAGGTTGGGTCTGGTGGCTCCCGCCGACCTGTTGCACGTTGGTTTCCGTGCCGGTCATCCCGGCACGGTGACGCGACCAGGGAGTGACGACGTGATCTGGCAACGATTCTCGGCACATCGCAAGCTCGTGGCGGCCAACGGGGGCCGGTGGGCGAGCTGGCGGGTTCCGGCGGCGCGCAACACACGCACGGCCACCGGGCTGGCGGCGCCGATGATCCGGGAACCGGAGGCCGGCTGGTGGCACGACTCGGTCACCGTCGCGGTGATCCGCGCCCACGAGATCCGCGACGACAGCGGCTCCGCGGTGGCCCGGCTGGCCGTCCTGGCCGAGGACGACGAGGACGAGCTGCTCGTGGTGGTGGGCGCGTCCGCGATGCGCGCCGACCACCGCTCGGTGATCACCGGTCTGCGTGACCGGTTGCCCGGGCACCGGGTGGTCGAGGTGCCGGTGTGGCACGGCGAGGACGGGTTCCGCAGCGGCGCCGCCGTGGCCGAACGGCTGCTCGCCGACCGCGCGCTGCCCGTGGTGGTCACGCCGGGAACGCTGCTGCACACCATCTCGGCGCAGATCTCCAGCTATCTGCGCGCCGACCGGGTGCTGCGGGTGCTGCGCACGGCTTCGGGCGCCGAGCTCTACGAGGTGTGGTCGCGGCGGCCGGAGGCGGCCCTCAACTGATCGAGCCAGGCATACCACGCGTCCAGATTGTCGCCGCGGGTCGCGGACACCTCCACGACCTGCGCCCCCGGGTTGACCGCCGCCACGTGCCGGCGGCAGTGCGCCACGTCGAAGTCGACGTACGGCAGCAGGTCCACCTTGTTGATCAGAACGAGCCCGGCCACGGCGAAGACGTGCGGGTACTTCAGCGGCTTGTCGGCGCCCTCGGTCACCGAGAGGATCACCACGCGGTCGCGTTCGCCGAGGTCGAACAGGGACGGGCAGATCAGGTTGCCGACGTTCTCCACGAAGAGCACGCCACCGCGGGGCGGCGCCAGCCGGTCCAGGGCGGACCCGAGCATCGCGGCGTCCAGGTGACAGCCCGCCCCGGTGTTGATCTGTACGACCGGGCACCCGGTACGCCGGATCCGCTCCGCGTCCAGCGGTGTCTGCTGGTCACCCTCGACCACCGCCAGCCGCCGCGGCCCCAGATCGCGGATCGTGCGTTCGAGCAGCGTGGTCTTGCCCGAGCCGGGCGAGCTCATCAGGTTGACCGCGAGCACACCGCCGGCGGCGAGCCGGTCCCGGTTGGCCGCGGCGATCTCGTCGTTGCGGGCCAGGACCTTCTGCTCGAGCGTGATCACCTCGACCTGCTCGTCACAGCCGCAGGTGCCGCACATCAGCCCACCTCCATCGAGATGATCCGCAGGTCCCGCCCGGCGGTGACCTCCACATCGGCGCTGCCGCAGGGACAGAGCAGGACCAGGTCGGGCAGGCCGAAGTCGGCGCCGCAGGACCGGCAGTGCCCGGCGCCGGGCTGGTGCTCGATCTCCAGGTCCGCGCCGTCGGCGACGGTCCCCTCGGCGGCCAGGCGGAAACACCAGCGCATGGCCTCCGGCACCACCGCGGTCAGCGCTCCGATCCGGACGGTGACGCGGCGCACCCGCCGGCCGGCGGCCCGTTCACAGACCGCGTCGGCGACGTTTGTGGCGATGGCGAGTTCGTGCATGGCCTCGCTCGCTAGCCGGGCAGGGGATTGACATCGTCTCACGACGCGGGACTAGCTAGTCAGATACGTCACACACCCGGGTCAGGTCATCATGACGTCACAGGAACCGGAAGATCCCCTCATCCACGTGCTGTGGATCAATGCGGGACTCAGCTGCGACGGGGACTCGGTGGCGCTCACCGCGGCCACCCAGCCCAGCATCGAGGAGATAGCCCTGGGCGCCCTGCCCGGCCTGCCCCGGATCGCCGTGCACTGGCCGCTGATCGACTTCGAGTGCGGGCCACGCGGCGGGGCGGACGACTTCCTCTCCTGGTTCCTGCGCGCCGACGCCGGTGAGCTGGAGCCGTTCGTGCTGGTCGTCGAGGGGTCCATCCCGGACGAGCGGTTGCACGCCGAGGGCTACTGGTCCGGGTTCGGCAACGACCCGGACACCGGGCAGCCGCGGACCACCAGCGACTGGCTGGACCGGCTGGCCCCGAAGGCGACCGCGGTGGTGGCGGTCGGCACCTGCGCCACCTACGGCGGGATCCACGCGATGGCCGGCAACCCGACCGGGGCGATGGGCGTGCCCGACTACCTGGGCTGGGAGTGGCGGTCCAAGGCGGACATCCCGATCGTCTGCGTGCCGGGCTGCCCGATCCAGCCGGACAACCTGGCGGAGACCCTGACCTACCTGCTCTACCAGGTCACCGGTCAGGCGCCGATGATCCCCCTCGACGAGGCGCTGCGGCCGACTTGGCTGTTCGCGCAGACCGTGCACGAGGGCTGCGACCGGGCCGGCTACTACGAGCAGGCCGACTTCGCCGACGGGTACGGCTCGCCGAAGTGCATCGTGAAACTCGGCTGCTGGGGGCCGGTGGTCAAGTGCAACGTGCCGAAACGGGGCTGGATCAACGGGGTGGGTGGCTGCCCCAACGTGGGCGGCATCTGCATCGGCTGCACGATGCCCGGCTTCCCGGACAAGTTCCAGCCGTTCATGGACTCGCCGCCGGGCGGGCACCTGTCCACCCGGGTGATCGGCCCGTACGGCAAGGCGGTCAAACGCCTGCGCGCCATCACCGCGCACACCCTGGATCGTGAGCCCAAGTGGCGCCGGCCGAGAGTGGGGACCCGATGACCGAACTGGTGGAGATGGCCTGGGACCCGATCACCCGGATCGTCGGCAGCCTCGGCATCTATACGAAGATCGACTTCGCGAACCGGGTCGTCGCCGAGTGCAAGAGCACCAGCTCGATCTTCCGCGGCTATTCGATCTTCATGAAGGGCAAGGACCCGCGCGACGCGCACTTCATCACCAGCCGGATCTGCGGCATCTGCGGGGACAACCACGCCACCTGCTCCTGTTACGCGCAGAACATGGCCTACGGGGTGAAGCCGCCGCACCTCGCCGAGTGGATCGTGAACCTCGGTGAGGCCGCCGAGTACATGTTCGACCACAACATCTTCCAGGAGAACCTGGTCGGGGTGGACTACTGCGAGAAGATGGTCGCCGAGACCAACCCGGGCGTGCTGGAGCAGGCCAACCGCACCGAGGCCCCGCACGCCGGCGAGCACGGCTACCGCACCATCGGCGACATCATGCGCTCGCTGAACCCGTTCACCGGCGAGTTCTACCGCGAGGCGCTGCAGGTCAGCCGGATGACGCGGGAGATGTTCTGCCTGATGGAGGGCCGCCACGTGCACCCCTCCACGCTCTATCCGGGCGGGGTCGGCACGGTCGCCACGATCCAGCTGATGACCGACTACCTGAGCCGGCTGATGCGCTACGTCGAGTTCATGAAGAAGGTCGTGCCGATGCACGACGACCTGTTCGACTTCTTCTACCAGGCGCTGCCCGGTTACGAGCAGGTCGGCAACCGGCGGGTGATGCTCGGCTGCTGGGGGTCCTTCCAGGACCCGGAGCAGTGCAACTTCCGGTACGCCGACATGACCGGCTGGGGCCGCAAGATGTTCGTCACCCCGGGCATCGTGGTCGACAACCGGCTGGTCACCACCGACCTGGTCGAGATCAACCTGGGGATCCGGATCCTGCTCGGCTCGTCGTACTACGACGACTGGGAGGACCAGGAGATGTTCGTGACGCACGATCCGCTCGGCAACCGGGTGGACCGGCGGCACCCGTGGAACCAGCACACCAACCCGCGCCCGCAGAAACGCGACCTGGGCGGCAGGTACAGCTGGGTGATGTCGCCGCGCTGGTACGACGGCACCGAACACCTCGCGCTGGACACCGGTGGCGGCCCGCTCGCCCGGCTCTGGGTGACCGCGCTCGCCGGGCTGGTCGACGTCGGATACGTCAAGGCCACCGGCTCCAGCGTGCGGATCACCCTGCCGAAGACCGCGCTCAAGGGCCCGGTCGAACTGGAGTGGACCATCCCGCGCTGGAGCAACACCATCGAGCGCAACCGGGCCCGGACCTACTTCCAGGCGTACGCCGCCGCGTGCGCGCTGCACTTCGCGGAGAAGGCGCTCGCCGAGATCCGGGCCGGGCGCACCCGCACGTGGGAGCCGTTCGAGGTGCCCGACGAGGGGATCGGGTGCGGGTTCACCGAGGCGGTGCGGGGCGTTCTGTCACACCACATGGTGATCCGGGACGGGAAGATCGCCAACTATCACCCGTACCCGCCGACGCCGTGGAACGCCAGTCCGCGCGACGGGTTCGGCACGGCGGGACCGTACGAGGACGCCGTCACCGGCCAGCCGATCTTCGAGGAGAACGACCGGGACAACTTCAAGGGCATCGACATCATGCGTACGGTGCGCAGCTTCGACCCGTGCCTGCCCTGCGGGGTGCACATGTACCTGGGCGGCGGCAAGAAGCTGGAGCTCGTCCACTCCCCCACCGGTGGGTGACGTGCCGGGCGAGGACTGGCGGGCGGCCGGGGAACGCATCGACGCGCTGCTGACGTCGGGCGGCCCCGGCCGGGACCGCGCCGAGGAGCTGGCCCGCCTGCTGACCGGCCTGTACGGCGCCGGCCTGCACCGGCTGCTGGAGCTGCTGCACGCCCACGGCGCGCTGACCGACCCGGTGCTGACCGCGATGGCCCGCGACGACCTGGTGGCGAGCCTGCTGCTGGTGCACGGGCTGCACCCGGACGACGTGCCGACCCGCGTGGAGCGGGCCCTCGCGCAGACCGGCGACGACGTGGCACTGCTCGAGGTGACCGCGGACGGCACCGCCCTGCTGCGGGCGCCGGCCGGTGGGTGCGGGTGCACGACGGCCGGCCGCGACGAGCGGATCCGGGCCGCGGTCGAGGCGGCCGCCCCGGAGGTCACCGCGATCGCCTACGAGCCGGCGGCGCCGCTGATCCCGGTCTCGGCGCTGTTCGAGCGGCCGGCCGGAGCGGGAGGCGTGCCGTGACCGAACCGCTGGCCGCGCTGCGCCGGGCCGCGCGGGCCCGGCCGAAACCCACCGGGCCGCGCTGCGACATGTGCGCCGTGCCGATCCCGGACGAGCACCGGCACGTCGTGGACCTGGAGCAGCGGTCGCTGATGTGCAGCTGCGTCGCCTGCCATCTGCTCTTCGCGGACGAGCACGCGCAGCTGCGGTACCGCGCCGTACCGGACCGGTATCTGGCGCTGCCCGGGCCGGGGCTGGACGAGCGGGCCTGGGACGAGCTGCAGATCCCGGTCGGGCTGGCGTTCCTGTTCCGCAACTCGGTCCAGGACCGGATGGTGGCCTGCTATCCGGGGCCGGCCGGCGCCACCGAGTCGGAGCTGCCGCTGAACGCGTGGGACGCGCTGGTGGCCCGGCACCCGGCGCTGCGCACCATGCGCCCGGACGTGGAGGCGCTGCTGGTCCGCCGCGACAGATCCGGCGCGAACGGCTGCTATCTGGTGCCGATCGACGTCTGCTACGAGCTGGCCGGCGCGCTGCGCACCCGCTGGCACGGCTTCGACGGCGGCACCGAGGCGCACCGGGCCATCGACGCCTTCTTCACCCGGCTGAGGGAGCGCACGTGAACGACTACCGGTTCACCGTGCTCGACGTGGTCGCCGAGCCCTACGCGATCGCCCCGCAGCTGACCGCCCGGCTGCGCATCGACGCCGGCGAGGGGAGCCGGATCCACGCGGTCGTGCTGCGCTGCCAGGTCCGCGTCGAACCGCAGCTGCGCCGCTACGAGCCGGCCGAGCAGGAGGGTCTGCGCGGCCTGTTCGGCGAGCCGGAACGCTGGGCCGACACCGTCCGGCCGTTCCAGTGGATGCAGTGCAGCGTCACGGTGCCCGGCTTCACCGGCCGTACCGATCTGGACCTGCCGATGCCGTGCACCTACGACCTCGACGTCGTCGGCTCCCGATATCTGCACGCCCTCGGCGCGGGCAGCGTGCCGCTCAGCTTCCTCTTCTCCGGCACGGTCTTCACCCGCGGCACCACCGGCTTCGCGGTCGAGCAGATCCCGTGGAGCTGCGAGGCCCGCCACCGGATGCCGGTCACCGTGTGGCGGCAGATGATCGAGTCCTACTACCCGAACAGCGGCTGGCTGCGGGCCGGCTCGGAGACACTGACCCGGCTCGCCGCGTACCGGGACCGGCACGGCCTCACCGGCTGGGACGAGACCTTCCAGAGACTGCTCGCCGCCGACGGGCCACGGTCGTGAGCCTGGACGCGGCCCGGGCGGTCGCCGACGCCGTCCTCTACGAGGGGTACCTGCTGTACCCGTACCGGGCGAGCGCGGCCAAGAACCGCACCCGCTGGCAGTTCGGCGTGCTCGGACCGCCGGCTGCGGCGGGCGGCGAGCCGCCGGACATGGCGATGCAGTGCCTGGTCCGGCAGCACGGCGCCGGCACGGTCAGCATCCGGTTGCGCTTCCTGCAACTGCAGACCCGCGAGGTACGGGCGAAGCACCCGGACGGCACCGAGGAACCGGTGGCCGAGCTGACCGTCGCCGGGACCTCCGTGCTGAGCTGGGACGAGGCGGTGGAACGCGAGATCGAGCTGCCGGAGCTGCCGGTCGGCGACGACGTCACCACCGAGGTGGCCGTGCCCGGCGGCCACGACACCGAGTCACTGACCGAGGCGGACGGCACGATCGTGGGGCGCATCGTGCGGCGCCGCTGGCCGATCACCGCGCGGGTGAGCCTCACCGCGGTCCCGGACGGCGACCTGCACCGGCTGACCGTGGCGGTGGCCAACACCCACCCCGGTCCGGTGGGCCGTGCCGAGGCCGTACGCCACTCGCTGCTCGGCGCGCACCTGCTGCTCGAAGCCGGCGATGCCGCGTTCGTCTCGGTGATCGAACCGCCGCCGGAGGCGGCGGCGGCCGCCGCCCGCTGCCGGCAGCAACGCTGCTGGCCGGTGCTGGCCGGCTCGGACCGGCTGCTGCTCGGCTCGCCGATCATCCTCTACGACCATCCGCGGATCGCCGAGCAGAGCAACGGCCACCTCTTCGACTCGACCGAGATCGACGAGCTGCTCACGCTGCGGGTGATGACGCTGACCGACGCGGAGAAGGCGGAGGCCCGGGCCACCGACCCGCGGGCGGCCGCCATCATCGACCGCTGCGACGCCGCCACCGCCGCCGACCTGGACCGGCTGCACGGCACCCGCCGCGATCCGGACTCGTCGTCGGTGCTCATCGCCGGGGTCCGGGTCGGCAAGGACAGCCTGGTCCGGATCCGCCCGAACCGGCGCGCCGACGCTCAGGACCTGTTCTTCGCCGGCCGCGTCGCCCGGGTCACCGCGGTCGAGGAGGACCTGGACGGCGCCACCCACGTCGCGGTGGTGCTGCTCGACGACCCGGCCGCCGAGCTGCACGACTGGTACGGCCGCTACCTCTACTTCGCACCCGACGAGCTGGTGCCCCATCCACCCGCCCCACCCACCACTCAGAACCGGACTGAGGACCGCCATCAGCCGGGAAGGGAGCACCCGTCATGAAGGTTCTCGGGGTCGCGGTGGTCGCGCTGGCCGCCGTGGTCGTCGCCCGCTCCTGGCCGGACATCCGCCGCTACCTGAGGATGCGCTCGATGTGAACGGCGTGCTGGTGGCCGGCATCGGCAACCTCTTCCTGGGCGACGACGGCTTCGGCCCGGCGGTCGCCCGGCGGCTCGCCGCCGAGCCCGGCCTGCCCGCTGACGTACGGGTCGTCGACTACGGCATCCGCGGCCTGCACCTGGCCCACGACCTGCTGGCCGGTTTCCGGGCCCTGGTCCTGGTCGACGCCCTGCCGCCCGGCCCCGATCCTCCCGGCACAGTCCTGACCCTGTCCGTGCGAGTTCCGGGCGCGCAGCGCCCTCTCGATGCGCACGGGATGGACCCGCTGGCTGTGCTGGACGCTGTGGAGCGCCTCGGCGGCACGGTCCCACCGGCCTATGTCGTCGGCTGCCGGGTTGCTGACGTCGGCGAACGCATCGGTCTCAGCCCCTCGGTCGCCGCCGCTGTGCCGCACGCGGTCACCGCCGTGCGCACGCTTCTCGCCGCCGAGTGCACCGTTGGGGGGCGATAGCCGTGTGCCTGGGCATTCCGGGGCGGGTGCGGGAGATCCTGCCCGGCAACGAGGGTCAGCTCGCGCTGGTCGACGTCGCGGGCGCCGGCCGGCGGGTGAACGTCGGCATGCTGGACTCGCCGCCGCAGCCAGGCGACTGGGTGCTGATCCACCTCGGCTTCGCGATGGAGATCATCGACGAGGCGCAGGCGTCCCGGGCGATGACCGGGCTGCAGCTGATGGGCAGCGGCCCGCCGGCACGGATCCGGCGCCGGTTCACCGTGCGCGGGCTGGTGCAGGGGGTGGGCTTCCGGCCGTTCGCCTACGTGACGGCGGCGGAACTGGCGCTCAGCGGCGAGGTCGCCAACACCGCGGACGGCGTGATCGTCGAGGTGGAGGGTGAAGCGGAGGCGGTCACCGAGTACGGCCGCCGGCTGCGCACCAGCGCACCCCCGCTGGCGATGGTGACCGCCGTGGACGAGGCGGACCTCCCGCCGGCCGGCGGCACCGGCTTCACCATCGCCACCTCGGACGGCAGCGGAACCGCGCGCACCCTGGCCTCGCCCGACGTCGCGACCTGCGCGGACTGCCGGCGGGAGCTGCGCGACCCGGCCGGCCGGCGGTTCCGGCACCCGTTCATCACCTGCACCAACTGCGGGCCGCGGTTCACCATCATCGACACCCTGCCCTACGACCGGGCGGCCACCACGATGGCCGGCTTCCCGATGTGCGAGGCCTGCCGCGCCGAGTACGACGACCCGGCCGACCGCCGCTTCCACGCCCAGCCGATCGCCTGCCCCGACTGCGGCCCCCGCCTCGAACTGGTCACTGCCGGCCCGCCGGCTCGCCCCGGCGAAGAAGCCCGGCACGGTGAGGACGCGCTGCGGGAGGCGCGGCGGATGCTCGCGGCCGGGGCGATCGTCGCGGTGAAGGGCCTCGGCGGCTACCACCTGGCCTGCGACGCCCGCAACGAGTCCGCGGTGACCACGCTGCGCGACCGCAAGCGACGCGGCGGCAAGCCGTTCGCGGTGATGGTCGCCGACCTGGCGACCGCCCGCGAGCTGGTGACACTCACCGACGCCGAGGAGGCCCTGCTCACCGGCGTGCGCCGGCCGATCGTGCTGCTACCCCGCCGAGACCGAGGCCGGGACCGACCCGAAACCGGCGTGTTGATCTCGGGTGCGCATCGGGGCCGAAATCAACACGCCATCGCTGACGCGGTCGCGCCGGACCACACGGACCTGGGCGTGATGTTGCCCTACACGCCGGTGCACGAGCTGCTGTTCGGCCTGCCCGGCGACCCGCCCGGCCCGGACGCGCTGGTGATGACCTCGGGCAACCTGGCCGGTGAGCCGATCGCCGCCGACGACCGGGACGCCCTGGTGCGGCTCGCGCCGCTCGCTGACGCCTGGCTGCGGCACGACCGGGCCATCCGGGTGCCCTGCGACGACTCGGTCACCCGGCACGCCGGCGGCGCGGAGCTGCCGGTGCGCCGGTCCCGCGGGTACGCGCCGCTGCCGGTCAGCCTGCCGTTCGAGCTTCCGCCGGCGCTGGCCGTCGGCGCCGACCTGAAGAACACCTGCGCGATCGCCGCCGGGCGTTACGCCTGGGCCAGCCAGCACATCGGCGACCTGGACGACCTGGCCGGCATCGACGCGCTGACCGCGAGCGAGCGGCACCTGGAACGGCTCACCGGAATCCGCCCGGAGCTGCTGATCGCCGACCTGCATCCGGGATATCACTCCACCGGCTGGGCCCGCGCGCACGCCGCCGGCCGCCCGCTACGCCTGGTCCAGCACCACCACGCGCACATCGCCGCGGTGCTGGCCGAGCACGGGGTGGCCGCGGACGAGCAGGTGATCGGGTTCGCGTTCGACGGCACCGGCTACGGGACCGACGGCGCGGTGTGGGGCGGCGAGGTGCTGATCGCCGGGTACAAGGCGTTCCGCCGGGTCGCGTACCTCGGCTATGTGCCCCTGGCCGGCGGGGATGCGAGCGTGCGGCGGCCGTACCGGATGGCGCTGTCTCATCTGCGCGCCGCAGGCGTGCCGTGGTGGCCGGCGCTGCCGCCGGTGGCGGCCTGCCCGCCGGCCGAGCGGCATGTGCTGGACCGGCAGTTCGGCAGCGGTTTCGGGTGTGTGCCGACCTCCAGCATGGGCCGGCTGTTCGACGCGGTGGCCGCGCTCGCCGGGGTGCGGCAGACCGTCGAGTACGAGGCGGAGGCCGCGATGATCCTGGAGGGCCTGGCCGCCCGGCACGGGCTGGAGCCGCATCCGGCCTACGTGTTCGAGCTGCGCGGGGACGTCGCCGACCCGGGTCCGGTGATCCGGGCGGTGGCCGCGGACGTGCGCGGGGGCGTGTCCCCGGTGACGGTCGCGGCCCGCTTCCACGCGGCGGTCGCCGGCCTGATCGTCCGGCTGGCCGAGCGGTGCCGGGAACAGACCGGGCTGGGTGTGGTGGCGCTCGGCGGCGGCGTGTTCCAGAACGCGCTGCTGCTCGCGGCCGCCGAACAGGACCTGGCCGAGCGCGGCTTCCGGGTGCTGCGGCCCCGGCTGCTGCCGCCCAGCGACGGCGGCATCGCGCTCGGCCAGCTGGCCGCCGGCGCGACATAGGTCGGCCTCATCGAGGAGGGAGACGTCATGTGCCTCGCTGTTCCCGGCCGCGTGCTGAGCATCGCCGAGACCGACGGCGTGCCGATGGCGCAGGTCGACTTCGGCGGGATCCGCAAGGAGGTGTGCCTGCAGTACGTGCCGCACGTCCAGGTCGGCGAGTACGTGATCGTCCACGTCGGCTTCGCGATCCAGCAACTCGACGAGGAGTCGGCCCGCCAGACCCTCGCCAACTTCGAACGGCTGGGCATCCTTGAGGAGGAGTTCCGTGAAATACCTCGATGAGTTCAGCGATCCCGCCCTGGCCGCCCGGCTGGTCGAGCAGATCCACGCGGCCACCACCCGGCCCTGGGCGATGATGGAGGTCTGCGGCGGGCAGACCCACTCGATCATCCGGCACGGCATCGACCAGCTGCTGCCCGAGGGGGTCGAGATGATCCACGGGCCGGGCTGCCCGGTCTGCGTCACCCCCCTCGAAGTGATCGACAAGGCGCTGGCGATCGCGTCCCGGCCCGGGGTGATCTTCTGCTCGTTCGGGGACATGCTGCGGGTGCCCGGCAGCGGCCGGGACCTGTTCGGGGTGAAGAGCGCCGGCGGCGACGTCCGGGTGGTCTACTCGCCGATGGACGCGCTGAAGCTGGCCCGGGAGAACCCGGACCGCCAGGTGGTCTTCTTCGGCATCGGGTTCGAGACCACCGCCCCGGCCAACGCGATGACCGTCCACCAGGCGAAACGGCTCGGCCTGAGCAACTTCTCGCTGCTGGTGTCGCACGTGCTGGTGCCACCGGCGATCGCGGCCATCATGGAGTCGCCGCGCTGCCGGGTGCAGGCGTTCCTGGCCGCCGGGCACGTGTGCAGCGTGATGGGCACCCGGGAGTACCCCCCGCTGGCCCACAAGTACGGCGTGCCGATCGTGGTCACCGGTTTCGAGCCGCTGGACATCCTGGAGGGCATCCGGCAGACCGTCACCCTGCTGGAGGCCGGCCGGGCCGAGGTGCGCAACGCCTATCCGCGGGCGGTGCGGGACGAGGGCAACCCGGCGGCGATGGCGATGCTGCGGGACGTGTTCGAGGTGACCGACCGGACGTGGCGCGGCATCGGCGAGATCCCGGGCAGCGGCTGGCGGCTCTCCGAGCGGTACCGGGAGTTCGACGCGGAGCTGCGGTTCGACGTCGGTGGGCTGCGGACCGCGGAGTCGCCGCTGTGCCGCTCCGGCGAGGTGTTGCAGGGGCTGCTCAAACCGCACGAGTGCGCGGCGTTCGGCAAGCAGTGCACGCCGCGGACCCCGCTCGGCGCGACCATGGTGTCGTCGGAGGGAGCCTGCGCGGCGTACTACGCGTACCGGCTGGTGAGCCACTCATGACGCTGGACTTCGAGAGCTGGACGTGCCCGGTGCCGCTGCGCGACACCCCCACGATCGTGCTGGGGCACGGCGGCGGCGGCGCGATGTCGGCCGAGCTGGTGCACCATCTCTTCCTGCCCGGGTACGGGCCGGCCGGCGCCCCCGGTGAACTGGGCGACTGCGCGGTCCTCGACGTCGGCGACACCCGGCTGGCGTTCTCCACCGACGGGTTCGTGGTCAAGCCGATGTTCTTCCCCGGCGGCTCGATCGGCGACCTCGCGGTCAACGGCACCGTCAACGATCTGGCGATGGCCGGCGCCACCCCGCTGCACCTGTCGGCCGCGTTCATCCTGCAGGAGGGCACCGCGCTCGCCGAGATCGGCCGGATCGCCGGGGCGATGGGCGCCGCCGCCCGCGCCGCCGGGGTCCGCCTGGTCACCGGCGACACGAAGGTGGTGGACAACGGCAGCGGCGACGGCGTCTACGTCACCACGGCCGGGATCGGGGTGGTCCCCGACGGCGTGGACATCCGTCCCGGCCGGGCCGCCCCGGGCGACGCGATCCTGGTCAGCGGCGATCTGGGCCTGCACGGGGTGGCCGTGCTGAGCTGCCGGGAGGGCCTGACGTTCGGCACCGAGGTGCGCAGCGACACCGCGCCGCTGCACGGTCTGGTCGCGGCGATGCTCGCCACCGGCGCCGATCTGCACGTGCTGCGCGACCCGACGCGGGGCGGGGTGGCGTCCGCCCTCAACGAGATCGCCAAGGCGGCCGGGGTGGGCGTGGAGCTGACCGAACGGGACCTGCCGGTGCCGGGTGCGGTCGCGGACGCCTGCAGTCTGCTCGGCCTCGACCCGTTGCAGGTCGCCAACGAGGGCAAACTGGTCGCGTTCGTGCCGGAGGCGCAGGCCGATCGGGTGCTGGAGGCGATGCGGGCGCATCCGTACGGTGCGGGCGCAAGAAAGATCGGCACCTGCGTGCCGGAGCATCCGGGCATGGTCGTGGCGCGCACCGCGCTGGGTGGCACCCGGGTGATCAGCATGCCGATCGGTGAACAGCTGCCGCGGATCTGCTGACATGAGCGAATCCGGTACGCGGCTGTTCGCCCGCTACGCCTATCCGCCGAACGCCCTCGGCTACTGCGGGCCGGAGGGCGCCTCGGTGCTGCTGCGCGCCGACGCGACCGCGGAGATCGCCGCGCGGGCCCGCGCGTTCGACGGCGCCTGGGCCTACCTGGAGTTCATCGCCGGGGCGGCGGGCATCGCCGACCCGCTGGACAGCCGGGTGGTCGAGGCGTACTGGATCGGCAACGACCTGCTGGACCGGGTGCGGCCGGCCGAGCTGACCGCGTTCCTGCGGCACCGCTTCGCCGGTCAGGCCGGCGGCACCTGGTCGTCGGCGCAGGAACGGGCGATGGCCCACCACAGTTTCCACGTGTTCGAGGTGTATCCCTGGCTGGAGCTGCTGCAGCGCACCGGCAGCCCGGCCGCGGTGTCGGTGCTGGACCGCTGCCGCATCCGCACCGGCGTGGTCACCGCGGTGCACGGCCCCACCGCCACCGTGGTCTCCCGGCCGCTGATCTGGGCGGGCGGGGCGCTGGACCACGGCCCGCCGTCCGAGGAGGTGGCCCGGTCGCTGCCCCGTGAGGTCGAGCCGGGCGACCGGGTGGCCCTGCACTGGGACTGGATCTGCGACATCCTCACCGAGTCTCAGCAGAGCGCCCTGGAACGCCACGAGCAGCACCGGATCGCCGCTGTCACCCGAGGATCTGGCGCAGGGCCGCGACGTCCTTGACCCGCTCGGCCCGGGTCGTGGCCAGCGGGGACACCAGGATCGTGGTCACGCCGGCCTCGGCCAGCGCGTCCAGCCTTCTTCTGATCTCGTCCGGGACGCCGACCAGGCAGGTCGCGGCGACCAGGTCGTCCGGCACCGCGGCCGCGGCCTCGGCCTTGCGGCCGCTCAGGTAGAGCTCCTGGATCAGCTCGGCCTCGCGCGGATAGCCGTAGCGGCGGATCAGGTCGTTGGAGAAGTTGCGCTTGCGCGCGCCCATGCCGCCCAGATAGAGGGCGAGCTGCGCACGGTGCGCGCCGAGCAGGGCCGGTGACGGCTCAGTCACGGCAAACGGTACGGGCACCGACACGTCCAGGGGCCCGAGGGCGGGGTCCCGGCGGGACCGGCCGTCGGACAGTGCCGCACCGAAGACCCGGTCGGCCGCGCGCGGATCGAGGAAGAGTGCCTGCCAGCCGTCGGCGATCTCGGCGGCCAGCGCCACGTTGCGCGGGCCCATCGCGGCGAGCAGCACCGGGATCCGCTCCCGGACCGGCCGGTTGATCAGCTTGAGCGGCTTGCCGTAGTCGCCGGGCAGCGGGATCCGGTAGTGCTCGCCCTCGAAGACCAGCGCCTCGCGCCGCCAGACCCGCCGGCAGATCTCCACGATCTCCCGGGTCCGGCCGACCGGTGCGTCGTAGCGCACGCCGTGGAAACCCTCGACGACCTGTGGGCCGGAGGCGCCGAGCCCGAGCGAGAACCGGCCGCCGGAGACGTAGTCCAGCCCGGCCGCGGTCATCGCGGTCAGCGTCGGGGTGCGGGTGTAGGTCTGCATCACCCCGGAGGCCAGCCCCATGGTGCGGGTCCGGGCCGCCAGATAGCCGAGCTGGCTGACCGCGTCGAAGCTGTACGCCTCCGGCACCACCACCAGCTCGGCGCCGGCCTGCTCGAACTCGACCACCTCGTCGACCGACTCGGCGAAGCCCTGCCCGCTGTAGCCGAGCTGGATGCCGAGGCGCATCAGGCGTCCCCGTGGATGATCACCTGGCGGATCACGTCGCCGCTGCCGAGGGCGGCCAGGGCGTCGCCCACCTGGTCCAGGCGCAGCCGCCGGCTGATCATGCCCTCGATGTCGAGGCGGCCGGCCCGCCACAGGTTGAGCAGACGGACGAAGTCGCGGGGCGGGTCGGCCGAACCGTACAGCGACGGGATGATCGTCTTGCCCTCGAAGAGCAGCTCGAACGGGCTGAACTCCACCCTGTCCTCGGCGCGGCCGGCGCCGACCACCACCACGGCGCCGCCCCGGCGGGTGGCGGTCCAGGCGGTACGCAGCGTCTGCGGCACGGCGACCACGTCGAAGGCGTAGTCGAAGCCCTCTGGGACCACCGCGGTCTGCAGGTCGCTGAGCTCGTCGGGGGTGGCGGTGTGGGTGGCGCCGAAGCGGCGGGCGGTCTCGTGCCGGGCGGGCACCGTGTCGACGGCGACGATCACGGCAGCGCCGGCGAGCCGGGCGCCCTGGACCGCGGCGATCCCCACGCCGCCGCAGCCGATCACCACGACCGTGTCGCCGGGCCGCACCGCCGCGGTGTTGATCACCGCGCCGACGCCGGTCGTGACGCCGCAGCCGACCAGGGCGGCCACCTCGTACGGCACGTCGGGGTCGATCTTCACGGCGCCGGCCCGGGGCACGACCATCTCCTCGGCGAACGCGCCGCACCCGGCCATGCCGAAGACGGGCAGCTCACCGGCCATGAAGCGGGGCATGACGTAGCCGGCCATCACGTGCGTCATGCACAGGTAGGGCTCGTTGCGCCGGCAGTGGGTGCAGGTGCCGCAGGAGGGCAGCCAGTTGACCGCGATCCGGTCGCCGGGTTCGAGGTCGTCGACGCCGTCGCCGACGGCGAGCACGTCGCCGGCCGCCTCGTGGCCGAGGACCGCCGGCACCGGCTGGGGCAGGCCGCCGCTGAGCGCGGACAGGTCGGAGTGGCAGACGCCGGAGGCCCGCACCCGCAGGTGCACCTCGCCCGGCCCGGGGCCGAGGACGGTCACGTCGTCACGCAGGTCGAGTTTCTCTTCGCCGATCGTGTGGAGAACCGCCGCGCGCATCCCGCCACCCCTCTCCAAAATTAGAACGCGTTCTACGCTATCGGGGCGGGGTGCACCAAGCAAGCGTTCGGCAGGGTCGCATAATGACCTGGTGACGACCCCTAAGAACAGCTCGGAGCGCCGCGCCGCCCTGGTGCAGCTCGCCGGCGACCTTTTCGCCGAGAAGGGCTTCCGGGCCACCACGGTGCGCGAGATCGCCGACGCGGCCGGCATCCAGTCCGGCAGCCTCTACCACCACTTCGACTCGAAGGAGTCGATCGGCGACGAGCTGCTCAGCGCCTTCCTCGACGACGTGCTCACCGGATACCGGGCGGCGGCCGGCTCCACCGACGATCCGCGCAAGGCGATCGAGGAGATCGTCCGGTCCAGCACCGCCACGCTGAGCCGGCACCGGGCCGCGCTGACCATGCTGCAGAACGACTGGACCTACTTCAGCGCGCAGCCGCGGTTCGCCTACCTGCGCACCGCGATGAAGGAGATCGAGCAGACCTGGATCGAGCAGCTGGAACGCGGCAAGGAGCAGGGCCTGTTCCGCGCCGACCTGGACGCCCGGCTGATCTACCGGCTGCTGCGCGACGTGCTGTGGATGCCGACGTCGTGGCGGCCGAGCAAGGGGGCGGGCTGGAGCACCGACGAGATCGTCGACGGCCTGCTGCGGCTGCTCTTCGACGGCATCAACGCCTGACAATCCCGCCGCCGCGGTCTACGCTGCGAACCAAGCAAGCGTTAGGTCAATCCCCGGCTGACCCCCAGTGCCGTGTCAGCGCGCCTGACACAGCACTCGCGGTCAGCCGGGGTCTGCACCGGGAGGCGCGATGGGGCGGCTGGACGGCAAGGTGGCACTGATCACCGGTGGGGCCCGGGGCATGGGCAAGGCGCATGCCCGGCACTTCGTCGCCGAGGGGGCCCGGGTGGTCGTCGGCGACGTGCTCGACGACAGGGGGCAGGCGGTCGCCGACGGGCTCGGCGCGGACCGGTGCCGGTTCGTGCACCACGACGTGACCAGCGAGGCCGAGTGGGCGGCCGCGGTCGCGGCGACGCTGTCCGCGTTCGGGCGCGTCGACGTGCTGGTCAACAACGCGGGCATCCTGCGGCACGCGCCGGTCGCCGAGATGGAGCCGGCCGAGTTCCGGCAGGTCATCGAGGTCAACCTGATCGGCACCTGGCTGGGGATCCGGCAGGTGGCGCCCGCGATGACCACGGCCGGGGGCGGGTCCATCGTGAACATCTCGTCGATCGAGGGCTTCGCCGGGGCGGCCGGGCTGTCGGCGTACAGCGCCAGCAAGTTCGGCGTCCGCGGCCTGACCCGGTCGGCGGCGCAGGAGCTGGGCCCGCTCGGCATCCGGGTCAACTCGGTGCACCCCGGCGGGGTGATGACGTCGATGGCGCTCTCCGCGGCGCAGACCATGACCGGGGTCGACCCGACCGGCTTCCTCAAGGCGCTGCCGATCGCCCGGTTCGCCGAGCCGGTGGAGATCTCCCGCCTGGTCGCGTTCCTGGCGTCGGACGAGTCGTCCTACACCACCGGCGCCGAGTTCCTCGCCGACGGCGGCCTGCTCAGCGGCCCGGGTTACTGACATGGCCGGCACGCTGGACGGGCGCGTCGCGATCGTGACCGGCGCCGGGCAGGGGCTCGGGGCGGCCGAGGCGGTCGCGCTCGCCGCCGACGGCGCCCGGGTGGTGCTCAACGACCTGCCCGGGCCGGCCCTCGACCGGGTCGCCGACCGGATCAAGACAGCCGGCGGGGAGGCGGTCGTCTGCCCCGGCGACGTCGCCGAGTGGTCCACCGGCCAGGCGCTGCTGCAGACGGCCACGGCGGCCTTCGGCGGACTGGACGTCCTGGTCAACAACGCCGGCGTGCTCCGCGACCGGATGATCTTCTCGATGTCCGAGCAGGAGTGGGACACCGTCGTGCGGGTGCACCTGCGCGGCCACTTCGTCACCACCCGCTTCGCGACCGCCTACTGGCGCGAGCGCAGCAAGGCCGCCGGCGGCCCGGTGCACGCGCGGATCATCAACACCGCCTCCGAGGCCTTCCTGCTCGGCTCGGCCGGGCAGGCCAACTACGCCGCCGCCAAAGGCGGCATCGTCGCCCTGACTCTCGCGACGGCACGGGGTTGCGCGACCTATGGGGTACGGGCGAACGCCCTCTGCCCGCGCGCCCGCACCGCGATGACCGGCGAGCTGATGGGCCCCGCCCCGGACGGCCCCGACCCGATGGCTCCGGAGCTCGTCGCGCCGCTGGTCACCTATCTGGCCGGGCCGGCCGCCGAGCGGGTCACCGGCGAGGTGTTTGTCGTGCACGGCGACGTGGTGGCGGTGCTCGGCCCGCCGACGGTGCGCGCCACCTTCCACGCCGCCGCCGGCCGGTGGACGGTGCCGGAGCTCGACGCCGCGCTGAGCACGGTCTTCACCGAGGACCCGCCCCGGCCCGGCTTCGTCTGCGAGGACACCCTGCCGCTGGCCGCGTCCACGTTCGGCGAGGAGCGGCGCGATGCCTAGCCGGCGTGCGGACGTGACGATGACCGGGGAGGAGATCACGGCGCTCCTGTCGTACGCGAGGAAGCTGCAGCTCGCCACCATCAACCCGGACGGAACGCCGCACCTGGTGGCCATGTTCTTCGGCCTGGCCGAGGGCCGGATCGCGTTCTGGACCTATCGGGCCTCGCGCAAGGCGCACAACCTGGCCCGCGATCCGCGGGTCACCTGCCTGGTCGAGGACGGCGAGGACTATTTCGAGCTGCGCGGCGCGCAGGTGTCCGGTGTGGTGGAACGCATCGACGACCTGGCCGGAGTCACCGAGGTGGGCCGGCTGATCGCCGCGCGCATGCCCGACGTGCCGCGTGACGCGCTCGACGCGTACGTCGCGCAGGCCGCCCGCAAACGGGCCGCCTACCTGGTGAAGCCGGTCCGGACGGCGAGCTGGGACCATCGCAAGCTGGTGAGCTGACGCCGTAGTCTGACCCGGATGCACGGGCGGGCGATGATCATCGGAGTCGGCGGCGCGGCCGCGGTGGTGGCCGTGACGTGGGCGGTCGGCGCGGTCACCGGGTTCGGCAGCTTCGCCACCGCCTGGACCGTGCACTTCGCCATGATGGCCTGGATGTCCGGCCTGCTCGACGCGGCCCGGCCGGGGCTGCGAGGTGACTGGTTCCGGGTCCGCGCCTGGGAGCCGGGCGTCTACCGCCGGGCCGGCGTGTGGTGGTACATGCGGTTGCTGCGCGCGGTCGGCTGGGAACGGCTCAACCGCGCCGGGCGCCGGTTCGACGGCACCCGGGAGTCGTTGCCCGCCTTCGACCTGGCCACCCGCCGGTCCGAGCTGGCGCACCTGGTGCTCGCCGCGATCGGGACGGTCCTGGTCGTCGTCGCGGTGGCCTTCCGGTCCTGGGGCGCGGCCGGCTGGCTGGCCGTCCTCAACGTCGTCCTGCACTGCTACCCGGTGCTGCTGCAGCGTGCGGTGCGGTTCCGGCTGCAGCGGCTCGCGCGGGTCCGCACCTAGACTGATCGCCGTGGTTGCAACCCCCGCGGGCCGCCCCCGCGACCCCGAGGTCGACGAGCGGATCACCCGGGCGGCCGCCGAGGTCTACGGCGCCGAGGGCTGGGCCCGGTTCTCGGTGGACGCCGTCGCCCGCCGGGCCGGCGTCGGCAAGGCGTCGATCTACCTGCGCTGGCCCAACAAGGAGGCGCTGCTGGCCGCCGCCCTGGCCACCCGACTGGCGGGGGTGCGCGACATCGACACCGGGTCGGTGCGCGACGACCTGGTCGCGCTGGCCCGCCAGGTCCTGCACACCTTCCTCGGCGAGGCGGGCGGCGCGGTGCTGCGGCTGATGCTCGAGGCCGAGCGCATCCCGGCCGGTCAGGAGCACCTGGACCGGTTCCGGCAGTCGCAGACGTCGGCGGCCCGGGCGATCGTGCACCGCGGCATCGACCGCGGCCAGCTCGGCCGGGAGACCAGCGTGACGCTGCTGCTGGACAGCATCAGCGGGGGCGCGCTCAACCACGCCCTGGTCACCCCGGCGCGGCTGCGGGCCAAGGTCGCGGCGGGCGCCGATCAGTACGCCGCGGACCTGGTCGATTTCGTGCTGGCGTCAGTGACCCGGGCCGCATAGCGCACCCGAGACCAGGCGGGCGCTCTCGTCCCGGGCCAGCTCGCCGGAGCGGATCAGCAGCTCGACGTGCGCGGCGGTCTCGGCGACCGCGGCCACCCGCATCGGCCCGATCTGCTCCCACGGCCGTGACCAGGTCAGGGCCGCGGTCAGCTCCCAGATCGTGGGGCTGCCGAGCCGTTCGACGCAGGCCGCGATCTCGGCGCAGCGCTGCCGGTGGTGGCCGGTGAGCTCGGCGGCGCGGGCGGCGATGCCGTCGAAGCGGTACTCGTGGGCGGGCAGCGCCTCGCAGCCGTCGTGCGCGGCCACCTTGCCGAGCGAGTCGAGGTAGCGGCCGAGCGGGTCGTCGCCGGAGAGCTGCAGGCCGATGTTGGGGCTGATCCGGGGCAGCAGGTGGTCGCCGGTGAGCAGCACCCGCGCGTCGGTGTCGAGCAGGCAGATGTGGCCCGGGGTGTGGCCGGGCGTCCAGACCACCCGCAGCCGCCGGCCGTGGAACGGGACGAGGTCGTCGTCCTCCAGCAGCACGTCGGCGTCGGCGAGCGGGGCGAAGTGCCGGTCGACGTCGGCGCCGAACGTGCCGAGCAGGCCGGCGACCTCCTCCTCCGGCACGTGCAGGGCGCGCAGCCAGTTGCCGAGGGCGCGGCTCGGGTCGGCGTCCCGGTCGCGGACCAGGGTGGCCCGCTCGGCCGGGTGCATGGCGACCCAGGCGCCGGAGGCGTCGCGCAGCCGGCCGGTCAGCCCGTGGTGGTCCGGGTGCACGTGGGTGACGACGATGCCGGTCACGTCCGCGGTGGTGGCCCCGGCGGTGGCGAGCCCGGCCTGCAGGGCGGTCCAGCCGAGGTCGCTGTTCCAGCCGGGGTCGACCACGAGCAGGCCGTCGTCGCCGGGGACCAGGTAGGTGAGCGTGTAGCGCAGCGGGTTGTCGGGGATCGGCACGGGGACCGAGATCAGGCCGCTGGGCAGTTTCTCCACCGGCGGCAGGGTGCGCGCCCGCCAGGCGGCCTGTTGCACGTTCATCCCCGAGCCCTCTTTCCTAGACGGGTGCCGTCTAGGAAATGGACCCTACATCATCTCCTCGGTGGTGGGGATCAGCACCGTCTTGACCTCGGTGTACGCCTCGATCGAGGTACGGCCGCCCTCCCGGCCCAACCCGGACTGACCGAACCCGCCGAACTCCACGTGCGGCTCCAGCTGGTAGCCGTTGACGCCGACGGTGCCCGCCCGCACCGCCCGGGTCAGCCGCATCGCCCGCTTCACGTCCCTGGTCCAGACCGTGGCGGCCAGGCCGTACGAGGTGTCGTTGGCCAGCCGCACCGCCTCCTCCTCGTCGGTGAACGGGACCACGGCGAGCACCGGCCCGAAGATCTCCTCGCGGGCGATGGTGGCGTCGTTGCTCACGTCGGCGAAGACCGTGGGCAGCACGAAGTTGCCGGCCGCCAGGTCGCCGTCGGCGCGGCCGCCACCGGTGACCAGCCGGGCGCCCCCGGCCCGGCCACGCTCGATGTAGCCGAGGACCCGGTTCATCTGCCGCTCGTTGATCAGCGGCGAGGCGGTGGTCTCCGGGTGGAACGGGTCGCCGTAGTTGACCAGCGCGGCCATCGCCTCGACGATCGCCAGGAACTCGTCGTAGACCTCGCGCTGCACCAGCGCCCGGGTGTGCGCGACGCAGGCCTGGCCGGACAGGCCCATGGTGACGGTGCCCATCGTGGTGGTGGCGGCCGCGTAGACGTCGGCGTCGGCGAAGACCAGCGACGGGCTCTTGCCGCCGAGCTCCAGGCTGGTGCGTTTCATGCCGTTGGCCGCGGCGGCGAGGACCTTGCGGCCGACCGTACGGCTGCCGGTGAAGGTGATCTTGTCGATCATGGGGTGGTTGATGAGGGCGTCGCCGGTCGGTTCGCCGGGACCGGTGACCACGTTGAGCACGCCCGGCGGAAGCCCGGCCTCCTCGACGATGCGGCACAGGCGCAGGGCGGAGAAGGTGGCGAACTCGCTCGGCTTGAGCACCACGGTGCAGCCGGCGGCCAGCGCCGGGGCGAGTTTCTGCGCGGCGAGCAGCAGCGGGCCGTTCCACGGGATGATCGCGGCGACCACACCGACCGGCTCGCGCAGGGTGAGGACCAGGTGCTCGCCGCCCTGGTATCCGGGCAGGGTCTCGCCGCCGAGCTTGTCCACCCAGCCGGCGTGGTGGTCGAAGACGTCGGCCACACACTCGACGGACATCGCATAGGTCTCGCCGAACGTCACCGGCACCCCGTTGTCGAGGGCGACCAGAGCTTGCAGCTCGGCGGCGTGGGCGCGGATCTCATCGGCGATGCGGCGCAGCACGCGGATGCGCTCCTTGGCCCGGGTACGCGGCCACGGCCCCTCGTCGAACGCCCGGCGCGCGCTCTGCACGGCGGCGTCCACATCGGCCGGGGCGGCGACGGCGAACGAGCCGACCTCCTCCGCGGTGGCCGGGTGCGGGTGCGTCCAGGTGCGGCCGTCGGTGGCCGGGCGCCAGGCGCCGTCGACGAGAAGCTCGCCGGTGGCCAGGCCGAGTTCGTCGCGTTTCGCCTTGATCGAGAGCACCATCCCGCACCTCCGGCCGCCAGAATTGAAACCTGTTCTACCTGAGCGGAGACTACGCCGCGCCCGTCCCCGGCGCTACAGCCACGCTCAGCGGGGACGGAACTCGGCCAGGTAGGCCGGCCATTCGCCGCCGCCGTGCACGGCGAGGGCGGCGCCGCTCACGTAACCCGCCAGCGGCGAGGCGAGCAACAGGCAGGCACCGGCCACGTCGTCGGGGGAAGCCGTCCGGCCGGCCGGCACGGTACGGGCCACCACGGCCGGGTCCAGGCCCTCCCCGACCGGGCCGACCACCAGGCTGTTCACCCGGACGGCGGGACCCCACTCCGCGGCGAGGCTCGTGGCCAGATGGATCAGGCCGGCCTTGGCGGCACCGTACGCGGCGGTGCCGGGCGACGGCCGGGTCCCGCTGACGCTGCCGATCATGAGGATCACGCCGCCGGTGGGCTGGGACCGCATGATCTCGTTCGCCGCCTGGGAGACGTGCAGCGGCGCGATCAGGTTCAGCTCGATCACCTTGGCGTGCAGCCGCGGCGTGGCGCTGGCCGCCGGCACCTGTGGGCTGCCGCCGGCGTTGTTGACCACCACGTCGAGGCGCCCGAACCGGGCGACGGCCTCGGCGACCAGCGCGGCCGCCTGCTCGGGATCGCGGACGTCGGCGCGGAAGAAGTCATCGGTGGGCTCGGTGCGGGGCGGGGTGCGGCCGCAGACCAGAACCTGCGCGCCGGCCGCACGAAAGGCCTCGGCGATGGCCGCGCCGATCCCCCGGGTGCCGCCGGTGACGACCACGGCCTTGCCGGTGAAGTCGAGGGGATGCATGAGGCGATGCTAGCTACCCGAGCAAGCGCTAGGTTAGGCTGCCGGCCATGGGCGTGCAGCTGCACCGCGGCGCCGTCGCCGAGGTGGTTCTGGACTTTCCGCCGGTCAACGCGGTCCCGGCGGTGGGCTGGCACGCCCTCGCCGACGCCCTGACCACGGCCGGCGACGATCCGCAGACCCGGGTCGTGGTGCTCGCCGCCGAGGGGCGCGGGTTCTGCGCGGGCGTGGACATCAAGGAGATGCAGCGCACCGAGGGACACGACGCCCTGCTGGCCGCCAACCGGGGCTGTGCGCGGGCGTTCGCGGCGGTCTACGACTGTCCGGTGCCGGTGATCGCGGCGGTGCACGGGTTCTGCCTGGGCGGCGGGGTGGGCCTGGCCGGCAACGCGGATCTGGTGGTGGCCGCCGACGACGCCACGTTCGGGCTGCCCGAGGTGGACCGGGGTGCGCTCGGCGCGGCCACCCACCTGTCCCGGCTGGTGCCGCACCAGCTGATGCGCACGATGGTCTACACCTGCCGGCCGGTGACCGCGTGGCAGCTGCACCGGTTCGGGACCGTGCTCGAAGTCGTGCCCCGGATCGGCCTGCGCGCCGCGGCGAGGCGGGTGGCGGCCGAGATCGCGGCGAAGGATCCGCTGATCGTGCGCCGGGCCAAGGAGTCGCTGAACGGGATCGACCCGGTGGACGTGAAGCGGTCCTACCGGTTCGAGCAGGGCTTCACCTTCGAACTGAACCTCGACGGCGCCGGCGACCGGGCCCGGCAACGCTTCGTGGAAGGCCGGTGAGCGGCGATGAACCGGGTGGTGACGATCGACGAGGTGGTCGGTGAGATCCGGGACGGGATGACGGTCGGGATCGGCGGCTGGGGCTCGCGGCGCAAACCGATGGCCCTGGTCCGCGCCATCGCCCGCTCCGGCCTGACCGGTCTCACGCTGGTCACCTACGGCGGCCCGGACGTCGGCCTCCTGGTCGCCGCCGGCTGCGTGAAACGGGTCGTCACCGGCTTCGTCTCACTGGACAGCATCCCGCTGGAACCGCACTTCCGGCAGGCCCGCAGCGCCGGCACGATCGAGCTGACCGAGTACGACGAGGGCATGCTCTACTGGGGCCTCCTGGCTGCCGCGAACCGCCTGCCCTTCCTGCCGATCCGGGCCGGTCTCGGCTCCGACGTGATGCGCGTCAATCCCGGCCTCCGGACCATCCGCTCCCCCTATGCGGACGGCACCGAGCTGGTTGCCATGCCGGCCGTACCACTGGATATCGGAATCATTCATCTGAATCGGGCGGATGCCTACGGCAACGGCCGTTACCTGGGACCGGACCCCTACTTCGACGACCTGTTCTGCCTGGCCGCCAAGCGTCGCTTCGTCACCTGCGAACAGATCCTCAGCACAGCGGACCTCATGGCGGCCGGCCCGCCACAGACCCTGCTGGTCAACCGCTCGATGGTCGACGGCGTGCTCGCCACCCCGAACGGCGCCCACTTCACCAGCTGCGTCCCCGACTACCACCGCGACGAGGCGTTCCAGCAGGAGTACGCGACCGCCGACTGGGCCGATTTCCGCTCCCGCTACCTCGACGGCGACGAGGCCCACTACCAGGCGGCGATCCGCCGATGACCAGGGCCGACGTGTGCGTGGTGGCGTGCGCCGAGGCGTGGCGCGGGGACGGGGCGATCCTGGCGAGCTTCGCCGGCCTGATCCCGCACCTGGGCGCCCGGCTGGCCCAGCGCACGTTCTCCCCCGAGCTGCTGGTCACCGACGGCGAGGCCACGCTGCTGCGGGACGACCAGGTGGAGGGGTGGCTGCCCTACCGGGCGGTGTTCACGATGGTCGCGGCCGGCACCCGGCACGTCATGATGGGCGCCGGCCAGCTCGACCGTTTCGGCAACCAGAACATCTCCTGCGTCGGCGACTGGTCGCGCCCGAAGTCGCAGCTGCTCGGCGTGCGGGGCGCACCGGGCAACACGGTCAACCACACGACCAGTTACTGGGTCCCGCGCCACTCGCCCCGGGTCTTCGTCGAGCACGTCGACATGGTCTCCGGCGTCGGCCACGACCGGGGCGCCCACGAGATCCGCGTCGTGGTCACCAACCTCGCCGTGCTGGACTTCGCCACCCCGGACCGGTCGATGCGGCTGCGTTCGACCCATCCCGGCGTGACGGTCGACGAGGTCCTCGCCGCGACGGGCTTTTCGCTGACCGTCCCGGACGAGGTGCCGCACACCCGCGAGGCCACCCCCGAGGAGCGGTCGCTGCTGCGCGAACACCTCGATCCGGACGGCCTGCGCGAGAAGGAAGTCCGGTGAGGACCGCGCTCACCGACCTGCTCGGCTGCCGGCATCCGATCGTGCAGACCGGGATGGGGTACGTGGCCGGCGCCCGCCTCGTCTCGGCGGTCGGCCGGGCCGGCGGCTTCGGCATCGTCGCCTCGGCCACGATGAGCATCGAGCAGCTGCGCGAGACCATCCACCGCGTCCGGGAGAACACCGACGCGCCGTTCGGTGTCAACATCCGCGCCGACGCCCCCGACGCCGCCGAGCGCATCGACCTGCTGATCCGCGAACGGATCACCCTCGCCTCCTTCGCCCTGGCCCCGGACCGGGACCTGATCCGGCGGTGCGCCGACGGCGGGGTGCTCACCATGCCGTCGGTCGGCGCCCGCCGGCACGCCGAGAAGGTGGCCGGCTGGGGCGTGGACGCGGTGCTGGTGCAGGGCGGCGAGGGCGGCGGGCACACCGGGCCGGTGCCGACGACGCTGCTGCTGCCGCAGGTGGTGGACGCGGTCGACATCCCGGTGGTGGCGGCCGGGGGTTTCTTCGACGGGCGCGGGCTGGTGGCGGCGCTCGCCTACGGGGCGGCCGGGATCGCGATGGGCACCCGGTTCCTGCTCACCTCGGACAGCCCGGTCGGCGTCCGCGTCAAGCAGCTCTACCTCGACGCCCCGGTGACCGGGACCGTGGTGACGACCCGGGTGGACGGGGTGCCGCACCGGGTGCTGCTCACCCCGTACATCGAGGGGTTGGAGAAATCGGGGAGGGTGAGCGCGCTGGTGCGCTCGGCCCGGCACGCGGTCGCGTTCCGGCGTCTCGCCGGGCTGTCCTGGCCGCAGCTGCTGCGCGCCGGGTGCGCGGCCCGGCACGGGCGCGAGCTGAGCTGGGCGCAGACGCTGATGGCGGCCGGCACGCCGGTCCTGTTGCGCACGGCGATGGTCGAGGGACGGCCGGAGTACGGGGTGATGTCCGCCGGCCAGGTCGCCGGGGTGATCGACGACCTGCCGTCCTGCGCCACCCTGATCGACCGGATCATGAAGGAGGCGCAGTCGAGCCTGGACCGGCTCAGCAGCGTTCGATGACGGTCACGTTGGCCTGGCCGCCGCCCTCGCACATGGTCAGCAGACCGTAGCGGCCGCCGCTGCGCTCCAGCTCGTGCAGCAGGCCGGTGAGCAGCCGGGCGCCGGTCGCGCCGAGCGGGTGGCCGAGCGCGATCGCGCCGCCGTTGACGTTGACGCGTGCCGGGTCGGCGCCGGTCTCGCGCAGCCAGGCCAGCACCACGCTGGCGAACGCCTCGTTGATCTCGACGCGGTCGATGTCGCCGATGCCGAGCCCGGTGCGCCGCAGGGCGTGTGCGGTGGCGGCGATCGGCGCGGTCAGCATCAGCACCGGGTCGTCGCCGCGCGCCGAGATGTGGTGGATCCGGGCTCTCACCGGCAGGCCGTAGTTCTTGACCGCCCGGCTCGACGCCACGAGCAGGGCCGCGGCCCCGTCGGCGATCTGGCTCGAGGTGGCGGCCGTGGTGGTGCCGCCGTCACGCAGCGGTTTCAGGGCGGCCATCCGGTCGAGGGAGGTGTCCCGGCGCGGGCACTCGTCCGAGTCGTCTCCGGCGATCTCCTCCCGGAACCGGCCCTGATCGATCGCCTCGATCGCCCGCAGGTGGCTGACCAGGGCGTATTCGTCGAGCTCGGCGCGGGTGAGCGCCCATTTGGCGGCGATCTCGTCGGCGCTGCGGAACTGGTTGACCTCCTGCTCCCCGTAGCGGGCGGCCCAGCCGGCGGAGTTCGCATAGGGGCCGGCCGGGGCCATCGCGCTGCCGATCGGCACCTGGCTCATGCTCTGCACCCCGCCGGCGACGATCAGGTCGGCGGTGCCGCTGGCGACGGCCTGCGCGGCGAAGTGCACGGCCTGCTGCCCGGAGCCGCACTGCCGGTCGACGGTGACACCGGGAACGTGTTCCGGTAGCCCGGCGGCGAGCCAGGCCGTGCGGGCGATGTCGCCGGACTGCGGGCCGAGGGTGTCGACGCAGCCGAGGATCACGTCGTCGACCGCCGCGGGGTCGGCGCCGGCCCGCTGCACGACCTCGGCGATGACCTGCCCGGCCAGGTCGGCGGGGTGCACCGCGGAGAGCAGCCCACCGCGCCGGCCGACCGGGGTACGGACCGCGCCGACCAGATAAGCGTCCACTGTTGACGCCTCCTCGCAACCTCGGTCTACTAGTAGAACGTGTTCTAATCTATCGCGAGCGGGGCGACTCATGCACGTGGGATACACGCCGTCGGAAGAGAAGCTGCGCCAGGAGTTGCGGGCCTACTTCGCCGGTCTCCCCCAGGCCCCGCCGGGCGAGGACGAGGACGCGAGCGAGAACTACCGGGAGATCGTCCGGCAGCTCGGCCGCGACGGCTGGCTGCGCACCGAGGGCCGCACCCGGATGGATCAGCTGATCTTCGCGGAGGAGGCGGCCCTGGCCGGGGTGCAGGTGCCGTTCCTGACCCTCTACACGGTCGCGCCGACGATCCGCCGGCACGGCACCGCACAGCAGCGTGCCGAGCTGCTGCCCCGCATCGAGGCCGGCGAGGTGCACTTCTCCATCGGCTACTCGGAACCGGACGCCGGCACCGACCTGGCGGCGCTGCGCACCCGGGCGGTCCGCGACGGCGACCACTACGTGATCAACGGCCAGAAGATGTGGACCAGCCTGATCCGCTACGCCGACTACGTGTGGCTGGCCTGCCGCACCGACCTGGGCGCGGAACGGCACCGCGGCCTGTCGATCCTGATCGTGCCGACCGACTCCCCCGGCTTCTCCTGGACGCCGGTGCGCACCGTGGCCGGGCCGTCCACCAGCGCCACCTACTACTCCGACGTGCGGGTGCCGGTCTCCGCGCTGGTCGGCGAGGAGAACCAGGGCTGGCGGCTGATCACCAACCAGCTCAACCACGAACGGGTCGCGCTCACCCCGGCCGCGCCGCTGCAGCGCTCCGTGCGCGAGGTCCGCGACTGGGCGGTCACCACCGGCGCGATCGAACGGGAATGGGTGCGGCTGCACCTGGCCCGGGTGCACGCCCGGGTCGAAGCGCTGAAGCTGTTCAACTGGCGAGTCGCCGCCGACGACACGCCGGCACCGACCCGGGCGTCGGCCGGCAAGGTCTACGGCACCGAACTGGCCGTCGAGGCTTACCGGCTGCTCATGGAGATCCTCGGCCCGGCGGCGACGGTCCGCGACGGCTCACCCGGGGCGCTGCTGGCCGGGCGGATCGAGCGCATGTACCGCGCCTGCCTGATCCTCACCTTCGGCGGCGGCACCAACGAGGTGCAGCGCGACATCATCGCGGCCGGCGCGCTCGGCCTGCCGATCCAGCGATAGGAGCCGCCATGGATTTCGACCTGGGCGACGAGGCCCGCGACCTGGTCACCCTCACCCGCGAACTCGCGGCCTCCGGCCGCTCGCTCTGGCCGGCCCTGGCCGAGGCGGGGGTGCTCAGCGCCGCACTGCCCAAGCAGGCCGGAGGCGAGGGGTACGGGCTGCCCGAGCAGGCGGCGATCCTTGTCGAACTGGGCCGGCACGCCGCGACCGTGCCCTACCTGACGTCGATCACGGCCGGCGCCTCCACGCTTGCCCGCTACGACGTGCCGTTCCGCGGCGACGCGGTGCTGGCGGTGGCCCACCACGGTCAGGTGCACGGCGTGGAGCCGGAACCGGAGGCGGTTCTCGTACCCGTGGAAGCCGGAATCCACCTGATCTCGCCCGCCGAGATCGAGCCGCAGCGGGTCGAAGGCGGGCCGGGCACCGGCCTGCTGCGCACCCCGCTGCCGGACCGGCCCCGCATCACCGACCCGGCCGCCGCGCGCTGGATCCGCGCCCGGGTGACCGTCGGCGCGGCCGCCTACCAGCTCGGCGTGGTCGAACGCGCGGTGGAGATGACCGCCGAATACGCCCGGAACCGGATCCAGTTCGGCAAGCCGATCGGCTCGTTCCAGGCGGTGACGCAGCGGCTCGCCGACGCCTACATCGACGTCGAGGCGCTGCGGGTCGCCCTCTGGCAGGCGGTCTGGCTGCTGCACGAGGACCGGCCGGCCGCCGCCGAGGTGGCGACGGCCGGGTTCTGGGCCGCCGAAGCCGGGCACCGCGTGCTGCACACCGCCGTGCACGTCCACGGCGGCGTCGGCATCGACCTGGAATATCCGCTGCACCGCTACTTCCTCGCCGCCGAGTACCACGAATTCCTGCTCGGCGGCGCGACCGGCCAACTGCTCGACCTATCCGAGGTGCTCGCATGAAGTTCACCCTGGGCGTCGCCCTGAGCCCGCTCGACCAGCTGACCGAACTCGCCCGCGTCGCCGAGGAGTGCGGCTTCGCGTCGATCGCCCTGCCGGACTCGCTGTTCTACTCGGAGCACGTGTCGGCGTCCTATCCGTACACGCCGGACGGCCGCCGCTTCTGGAACGCCGACACCCCGTGGGCCGACCCGATGGTCGCCGCGGCCGCGATGGGTGCGGTGACCAGCCGGATCAGGTTCTACACCCAGGTGCTCAAACTCGACCCGCGCAACCCGGTGCTGCTGGCCCGGCAGGTCGGGTCGGTCGCCAACCTGACCGGCAACCGTTTCGGCCTGGGGGTGGGACTGGGCTGGTCGCCGGAGGAGTCGCACTGGTGCGGGACGCCGTTCCGCGACCGCGGGGCCCGCGCGGACGAGGCGATCGAGGTGCTGCGGCTCATCCTGGGCGGCGGCATGGTCTCCTATCACGGCAAGCATTTCGCGTTCGAGAAACTGCAGATGAGCCCGGCGCCGAGCGCGCCGGTCCCGATCTACGTGGGCGGCCACACCGAACCCGCACTCCGGCGCGCCGCGCGCACCGGCGACGGCTGGTCCTCAGCAATGATGAAATTCAACGACCTGCGTACGACGATCGAAAAGCTCCGTGCCTTGCGGGAGTCGTACGGCCGGGCGGAGGTGCCGTTCGAGGTGCAGGCCGTGTGCATCGACCGGTTCGGGCTCCAGGGGTATCGGGAGCAGGCGTCGATCGGGGTCACCGACGCGATCGTGGTGCCGTGGCTGGCTCACGGGGCGGGCTTCGACGCGGATCTGGAGACCAAGCGGGCGGCTCTGCATCGCTTCGCCGAGGAGATCATCGCGCCCCTTGCCGATTGATCCGACGGGATGTCAGTGGGGGACGGCGGCGGTGCGGGGCAGAGCCAGCATCGCGAGCGCGGCCAGCAGGTAGGCGGCCACCTGCCATGGCATGACCTGGGCGAGAGCGTGCCCGAACAGCGCCGGGGCGCCTCCGCCGGCGGCCGGGGTACCGAGGCCGTTGAAGAAGACGGTGCCCAGCACGGCGATCCCGGCTGCGCCACCGATCTGGGTGGCGGTGGACAGCACCCCGCCGGCGGCGCCGGCCCGGTGACCGGGCACGCCGGCCAGCACGACGTTGACCAGGATCGGGGCGGCGAGCCCGAGCCCGAGCCCGCCGAGGAACAGCGCACCGGCCATCGGCCAGTAGCCGGGCGTGTCGCCGCCGCGGACCAGCAGCCACAGCAGGCCCTGGGACGCGGCGAGCGTCAGGGATCCGGTGACCAGCAGCACCCGGCCCGCCTTGGCCGCGAGGGCCACCCCGGCGCCGGAGGTGAGCATCGAACCGATCGCGTACGGCAGGATCACCAGGCCGGTCTCCCATGCCGAGCGGCCCGTCCCCGACTGCAGGTAGATCGACAGGACGAGGAAGAACGACGCCAGCGCGCCGAAGAAGAGCACCGACGCCGCCAGCCCGGCGGTGAACGGGCGTACGGTCAGCAGCGCCGGATCCAGGATCGGCTGTCCGCCCCGGCCCGCGACGCCCCGCTCGTAGGCGACGAACCCGGCGAGCAGGCCCAGGCCGGACAGCAGCAGGATCCACCCCCACCAGGGCCAGCCCCAGTCCCGTCCCTGCACCAGCGGCAGCAGGATCAGCACAACCGCGATCGCGGACAGCATCGCGCCGGCGATGTCCATACGGGCTCGCGTGGACGAGGTCGACTCGGGCAGCACCCGAATCCCCAGAACCAGAGCGGCGAGGGCGACCGGGATGTTGACCCAGAAGATCGTGCGCCAGCCCAGACCCCACAGGTCCGCGTCGACCAGCGCGCCCCCGAGCAGCGGGCCGGCGACCGCGGCGAGGCCCTGCGCCGCGCCGTAGGCCCCGAACGCCTTGGCCATCGCGGACGGCGCGAACGAGGACCGGATGATCCCGAAGACCTGCGGAACCAGGAATCCGCCGGCCAGGCCCTGCACGGCTCGCAGGGCGATCAGCGCCTCCGCGGTCGGGGCCAGCGCGCAGGCCGCGGAAGCGACGGCGAAGCAGGACAGCGAGACGAGGAAGACCCGACGGCGGCCGTACGCGTCGCCGACGCGCCCGCCGGTGATCAGGCCGGATCCGAGGGCCAGGGTGTACGCGGCCACCGTCCACTGGAGCTGCGCCTCGCCGGCGTTCAGGTCGGCGGCGATGTCGGGGGCGGCGACCGTGACGATGGTGACGTCGAGCAGGTCCATGAACGAGGCGAACAGGACGACCAGCAGGGCGGCTGATGCCCGCCTGCCTGCGACGGACGACGGACGGGACACGGACGCCCCGGCAGGGGGAAGGTCGATGCTCATGACGGGCAGAGTGGCAACCATGGCGGTCACCGGCTGACCGCCATGGTTGGAATCGTGGATTCCGTGGCCGATACCTCCGCGCGGACCCTGCGCCTGCTGTCCCTGCTCGAGGCGCGCGTCGAGTGGCGCGGAGCCGAACTCGCCGGCCGGCTGGGCGTGTCGGCCCGGACCCTGCGGCGTGACGTCGACACCCTGCGCGAGCTGGGCTATCCGGTCAACGCCGTGATGGGGGCCGGCGGCGGCTACCGGCTCGGCGCGGGAGGCCGGCTGCCCGCGCTGGTGCTCGACGACGACCAGGCGATCGCGATCGCACTGGCCCTGCAGACCGCGCCGGCGACGGTGAGCGGGATCGACGACGCCGTCGCCCGGGCGCTCACCACCCTGCGCCAGGTCATGCCGGCCCGGCTGCGCGCGGCCAGTGAGGCGTTCGAGGTCACCTCGCTGCGCAACTACTGGGAGTTCTCGGCCGCGCCGGTCGACGTGGACACGCTGCGGACGGTGGGAGCGGCGATCCGTACCGCCCGGGTGTTGCGTTTCGACTACCGCGGCCGCGACGGCGCCGTTGCCGACCCCGGCCGGCCCGGTTTCTGCCCGCCCCGGGAGGTGGAGCCGCATCACCTGGTCGTCTGGGCCGGGCGCTGGTATCTGATCGCCCGCGACCACCGCGACCGGACCTGGCACACCTACCGCGTCGACCGGATCCGTCCCCACACCCCCGGCGGCGGCGCGGTGTTCCGGCCCCAGCCACTCAGCCGCGACGACCTGACCCGCCTGGTCGTGCAGAACCCGCACCGCGGTGACACCCCCGGGCAGTGGCAGTGTGTCGGCTCGGCCGTCCTCGATCTACCCGCCGCTGTCACCGCCCGCTGGGCTCCGGGCGGCTCCGTCGTCGAGCCCGTCGACGCCCACCGCTGCCGGCTCACCATCGGCGGCTGGTCCTGGGCCGGGATCGCAGGCCTGTTCATCACCTTCGATGCCGACCTGAGCGACGTCGAGCCACCGGAGCTGCGGGCCGCGATGGACCGGGTCAGTCAGCGGCTCAGAGCCGCGACGACACCGGCGCGGCCCGTCCCCGCGGCGCCGGCCGGCGCCGGCCCAGGTGCTGCATCGCTCTGACCCGTTGGCATCACGCGGTAGGAGTCGCCGGGCGCCTGTCATCCGGTTCGAGGGCGTTGCGGGACGGGTACGCCGTCACGGTGCGGGAGCCGGTGTCGTAGCTGCGGGCTGCGGTCAGTTGCCCGTACGCGGGCTTCAGGTCGCGCAGCAGATCCAGGGCCGCGTCGTGTTCCGCGGTGGGCACGTTCAGCGCCAGGCTGACGTGCGGAATCCAGCGGTCCGGCGCGTGCAGGGGGTTCACCGGTTCGACGGCGTTCCAGACACCGGCCTGGAGTTCACGCAGGCCCGGTCCGGTCACCGCGCGCACCAGCGCCCTGCCCAGGAAGGTGACCTCGCCCACCTCCACGTCGACCGGCAGCGCGAGCGCGGGCGGCGCGCTGTCGAGCCGGGCGGCGCTCACCAGGGTCACGTGCGGGCGATTCGACGGGTGCGTGTGCGTGGCGAGGCTGCGCAGCCCGGCCGCGTGCAGCCGGCGCCAGACATCGCGGACGCCGGCGTCGAGACGAGCGTCGAGGAGCAGCTCGATCGTGTGCACGACCCGCAGTTACCCGGCGAAGCGGGATCCACTCCAGCCCACCCGTCGTCGCATCAGCGGGAGTTACCGGATGTCATAGGTGAGCTGAACCATGCCGTTACCGAAACGGCGCTCCCGCTTGAGCGACAGAGAGGTTCGCAGCTTCTCGGGCAGCACTCTGGTCCCCCCGCCGACGAGAATCGGGCAGATCAACAGCTCGACCACATCGACGAGCCCGAGGTGCAGAGCGCTGTGCGCGAGCGTCGGCCCCTCGACCGTCAGATCGCCCGCGGCCTCGGCGCGGGCCGACTTGATCGCCTCGGCCGTCAGCTTGCGCTCCAGCCGCGTGCGCTGTGTCCACACCTCCGGCAGGGTCGCCGAGAACACCACTTTCTGCGCGGCCTGCCACGTCCCGGCGTAAGCCGCGGACTCCGGCGACTGCGCGGCGACCTCGGGATCGGTCTCCCACACGGCCATGGCTTCGTACATGCGCCGGCCGTAGAGGTAGGTGCTCACGCCGGCCGCATCGGCATTGAGCGCCGCGATGACCTCCTCGTCGGGCACCGCCCACGAGAAATCGCCCTCGGCGTCGGTGTGAAAGCCGTCCAGAGACGACGCGACCGAGTAGATGACACGGCTCATTGATCGAGGATAGGGGCTGCGGCGCCACACGCTGTCTTGACGGCCGCTCAGCTTGTCGTTCCCCATGGAACGTTCCCAGGGCCGACGCCTATGACCTGGGCTGGGACCTCGGCGTCGGCCCCACCGCCGGCGCGCCAGATGGTTTCCGGATGGTTGATAGTTGCCATGGCGGAAAACATCTGAGATAGTTTCCGTTATGGAAAACAACACGCACGTCCCGGACCCCGCCGAGGCCCGCGAGGCGCTGGCGAGCATCGACACAGCCCAGCGCGCTGTGCGGGATACACCGTGGCCCACCTGGATCTACCCCGCCAACGCCTTCCTGCTCGGCGCCATGACCCTGACCTTCGCACTCGGCGACGACGGCTTCCCCTTCCTCCTCGCCGCCGGCGCTGTGCTCATGGCGGTGAACGTGCTCGCCGGCTACCGGATGGGTACGCCCTACACTCTGCCCACCAGCCGCGTTTTCCTCGCCCTCGTCGGTGCCTCGACGGCATGCCTGTTCGCCGCGTTCGTCGTCTCCGAACTCACCGCGCAGGCATGGCCGATCGTCGTCCTCGCCGTCGCGGCGGCCGCCTTCTACCTGGCAGGCGGCGTGGCGCACCGGCGCTCGACAGGGACGCCCCGGTGACCGCGGAGCTCGACCCGATCATCCATCCGACGCACCGGCTGCGGATCTGCGCGATGCTCGTCGCCGGCAGCACCCTGGAACTGTCGGTCATCAAGAAACATTTGGACCTGAGCCCGTCGGCCCTGAGTAAACAGGTCGCCGCCCTCGTCGATGCGGGATACGTGAAACAGGAACGTCTCGGCTCGGACACCCGACGAGTGTGGCTGTCGATGACCCGCCAGGGACGTAAGGCATACCAGGGGCATATCGCCGCCCTCCGCGAGATCGTCAACGCGACGACAGTTCCCTCGCCGGACAACTACAGAGGTTGAAAGGCTGACGGTCGCCGGCGTGGCAACATGACCCGGGTTGATGCTTTCGGTAGGCCGGAGATATGAGGTATCCGGCTGGTGGTGGCATGAACGCGGCAGCCCGGGTCCGGCGTGAGAAGGTCCGGATGCAGGCCGCGGCCATGTTCGAGGAGTCCAAACCGTCCCCGCAGATCGCTGTCGAGCTGCGGGTTTCCCCGAAATCGGTCCGCGAATGGCGACGTCGCTGGATCGCAGGCGGGACCGAAGCCCTGGCCTCGTCGGGGCCGGGTGGCTCGGACTGCAAGCTGACTGAAGAGCAGCTCGGCGAGCTTGCCGACCTGCTCGACCGAGGACCAGCCGGGCAGGGCTGGACCGACGCCCGCTGGACTCTGACGCGGGTCGCCGAAGTAATCGAACGCCGCTTCGGCGTCTGCTACACGCTGCGCGGGGTGTCCTACCTGCTGCATCGCATCGGCTACAGCCGGCAGGTCCCGACCCGGCGGGCGATCGAACGTGACCCGGCGGCGATCACGACCTGGCACCGCAGGCGGTGGCCGTCGGTAAGAGGTTAGCCGCCGCCCGTGGCGCCTGGATCTGCTTCCAGGACGAGGCCGGCCAGGTGCTGCGTCCGCCGGTGGCCAAGACCTGGGCCCGCCGCGGCCGCACACCGGTCGTGGAGATCTCCGGCAAGGGCTCCGGCCGGGTGTCGATAACGGGTCTGGTCTGCCTCAAGCCCGGACAACGCGGCCGCCTGATGTGGCGCACCCGGCTGCACCGCGGCCGTAAAGGCGAACGCGGCAGCTTCAGCGAGGACGACTACATCGCGTTCCTCGACCAGGCCCACCAGCGGTTGCAGGCACCGATAGTGCTGATCTGGGACAACCTGAACACCCACGTCAGCCACCGGATGCATGCTCTGATCGCGGCCCGGCCATGGCTGACCGTGATCCGGCTGCCGTCGTACGCACCCGATCTCAACCCGACCGAAGGCGTCTGGCGATGGATGAAACGCGGCCTGACCAACATCGCCGCACATGGCGTCGACCACCTCGCTGACCTGGTCAGACACCGCCTACGGGCTTGTCAGCGACAGACCGATCTCCTTGCCGGCTTCTTCGCCAACACCGGTATGACCCTTGACCCAGAACGACCGTGACGACGCGAACCTCAGCCTTTCAACCTCTGTAGCTCATTCAACTGCCGCGATCGGCTTGTTCGGGGCCACCGAGCTTCGCCGAACCGCGACTCGCCAGGTAGATCCAGCGGATGACCGCAGTTGGACAGGGTTTGCCGTTTTCGAAGCGAAGTTCTCCGCACTCTTACGGTTTCACCGATCACCAGGGCCGACGCTCCACCGTCGAGACGCTGCACGCCGCCAGTCTTTTCCTCGATCACACGGCCGCCGAAAATCGCCTATCCGTCCGCGGTGAAGGCCGCATCGACCTCGCCCGGGGTGAGGCCGAACTCTGCCAGGTCGTAACGGTGCGCTGCTCTACCCGTACCACGCAGGGTTTGTTGCATGGCCGCCCGCGCCGGGGCGGTCAGTGAACTGCCCAGGCGATCGTAGATCGCCGCCACCGTGCCGAGCGGATCACGGACGAAGTCCGGGTAGCGAACGTCGATGAATCGTCCCGGATCATGCCGTGCCCGATCCCGCCGGAAACGCCGCAATCCCCGCGACCACAGCTCCAATTGCGCTCGCCCCACCACCGGACCACGGAAAACCGTCGACCAGCCCGCCGCCGCCCGGGCGTTGAGGCTGCACACCGACGCGATCGCCGTGCGCGGATCCCGGTGCGTCTGAATGACCACGGCGTCCGGATAGACGGCGAGCAGCGCGTCCAGAGCGAACAGATGGCTGGGATTCTTCAACACCCACCGCCGGCCCTGATCGTGCAACCCGATGAGCTGCAGATTGCGGCGGTGCCGCCGATAGGCGGCCGTCCAGTCATGGCCCGCCAGCCACGCCGAGTAGGACGGGACATAGGCGGTGCATTCGAACGACACCGAACACATCGACTGGCAGAAGAGCCGCCAGCACTCCTCCACCTGCTCCGGGCCCATGTAATGCACACCGGTCAATTCCGGATGGCGCGCATAGGCCTCCCGCAACGCGACGTAAACCGGATGCTCGTCCCAGGTTGCGCGGGGCGGGCGAGGCTGCGGCACCTCGGTGAGCCACAATTCCGGCCCCTGATGCGCCGGGTCGGCGGTGAGCAATCGGTGCAGCGCGGTGGTCCCGGTCCGCGGCAGCCCGGTCACGAACACCGGCCGCTCCAGCGCGACCTGCGCATGCTGCGGATATTGCCGCCAGGCGGCCTCCGCCAGCAGGCGGGAAACCAGCGCGGAGCGCAACAGGCCGCGGGTCTGCTTGCTGCCGGCGGGGGTCAGGCTCGCCTCGTGACCGTACGACGACAGCAGCACCCGCATCCCGTCGAGGTAGCCGTCGCCTCCCCCGAAGTCGTCGAGCCCGGTGAGCCGCGTCGCCGAGGCGTGCAGGTCCTCGACCGTGCCGACGTCGGTGCGTTCGCTGGTGGTCAATGGTGGAACTCCCCGCAGTTGACGTCGAGGCAGGCCCCGGTGATGCCCCGGGCCAGGTCCGACGCGAGGAAGAGGATCGCGTCGGCGACCTCCTCCGGTTCCGGCAGCCGCCGCAGGTCGGTGGCGGCCGCGATCTCGTCGTAGATCTGCCGGGCCGGCACACCGCGCTGCGCGGCCTGATATGCGAACCAGGCGCGCAGCGTGTCGGCCCAGATCCAGCCGGGCGCCACCGAGTTGACCCGGACCCCTTTCGGCCCGAGCTCACTCGCCAGGTTCTGGGCGACCGCGAGCAGCCCGGCCTTGACCACCTTGTACGGCCCGAACGGCCGCCGCGAGTGCCGCAGCACCGCCGAGTTGACCACGACCACCGCCCCGCCCGATGCGATCAGGGCCGGAGTGCACAGCCGGATCGTGTTCAGCGCGGCGAGCACGTTGGCGTCGAAACCGCTGCGCAGCTCGTCCAGGTCGACCTTGCCGAGGCTGCGCATCGGCGGCATCGCGAACGCGTTCTGCACGAGCGCGTCGACCCGGCCGTATTCGCCGAGCGCGGCGTCCACCAGCCGCTGCACGGCCGCGTCGTCGGTCAGGTCGGTCGGCACGGCCAGGGCGCGCCGCCCGGCCGCCTGCACCTTGCCGGCCACCTCGGTGAGCAGCGATCCGGTGCGGGCGGCGAGGACCAGGTCGGCGCCGTGCTGTGCGGCGCGGACCGCGATCGCCTGGCCGAGGCCGGGTCCGACGCCGGCCACCAGCAGCACTTTCTCGGCGAGCAGCACGGTTCACCCCAGCATCCGGGTGGCGGTGGCGGCCTGCCGGGCGGCGATGCGTTCCCGGTACGCCGCCGCGCTGATCGTCTCGTGATACGGCAGCTGTTTCGGCAGGTCATCGACGGCGACGAGGTCGACGGTGGGCCCGTCCGCGGCGGTGAGCGGCCGGGACAGCCGCTGCCAGCGCAGCTGCACGTATCCCCGGCGGTGCCCGGTGCGTTCCAGCCAGTTGGTGACGCCCGGGTTCCGTTCGCTGATGACGTACCGGATCATGCCGTCCGGGTCGATCCGCGCCTGGGCCGCGGTGAGGCTGGTCTGGTGGTTGATGTAGTCCAGCGAGACGTACCACATGCTGCCCAGCTGAATGCCCTGGTAGGGAGCGTCGGAGGCGGGCACCGTCACGATCATGGCCTGGTCGTCGGCGAGGTCGTAGTGGCCGACCGAGGAGTACTGGGTGGACAGACCACCGGGCGTGGGCCGGGGCGGGGTGAGCGTGTTGACCGGCAGACCGAGGTAGAACCGTTCGGCAAAGGCGAGAAACGTGCGCAACCTGCTGATCAGGATCTTGCCGGCTACCCCGTACCGTTTGGTGGTGCGGTCGAGGGTGAGTGGCCGCGGCGCGGCGCCGGCAAGGTCGGCGCGATGGATGCGCAGCGTGCCGGGCCGCTCCGCGGCCCAGTCGTGGAAGACCTCGCGCACCACCAGCATGGCGGCGCCGGCCGCGGGTCCGATAGTGATCGTGTACGACCCGTCCACCGCGATGTCGATCTCCCGGTCGTCGAACGCCGCGAGGCTGCCCGGCACCTCGACCGGCGTGTAGTCACCGGTGAGCAGCTGGAAACTCAGGTCGGCGGTGGTACCGCGAACGCCGGTGACGACGTATTCGGCGTCGTCGCGCAGCCACGCGTGGAAGTACAGAGTGTCCGGGTTGTCCAGCCCCAGCTTCGTGTACGGCCCGGTGGAGCGGACGAAGTAGGGAAAGTCCCGCTCGTAGGCCCAGGCCATCTGGAGTGAGGCGCGGATGCTGCCGGCCAGGTAGTCGTAGCCCTCGGCGAGGTCCTGCTCGCTGTCCACGTGCGGCGCGCCCGTGATGATCTGCTCGGCTTCCCGGATGGCGTCGGCGAACGGCTGCGTACGCATGCCAACGACAGTAGAACCAGTTCTAATATTCGGTCAACGCGGCTGCTGATTCTTGCGATAACGTGTTCCAGTGGAGTCGATGCGCGCGTACCGGATGACCGGCTGGGGCGAGCCGCCGCGAGCAACCACCGTGCCCGTGCCGTCACCCGGCCCCGGTGAGGTGCTGATCCGGGTCGCCGGCTGCGGCCTGTGCCGCTCCGACCTGACCATGCAGCGCATGCCGCAGGTCATCGGCGACAAGCTGGGCTGGCGGATGCCGTTCACGCTGGGTCACGAGACCGCCGGGCGGATCGCCGCGGTCGGCGCGGGCGTCGAGGGACTCACCCCGGGCGAGGCCGTCGCGCTGGTCTCCCCCACCTCCTGCGGAACCTGCCGGTTCTGCCTGCGCGGCCAGGACAGCATGTGCCCGCGCGGGCAGACCGGCCGGGGGTACGGGCGCGACGGCGGCCTGGCCGACTACGTGCTGGCCGAGTCGC